>JBBQDE010000014.1:0-16362 GCA_038319425.1 Gemmatimonadales bacterium | reverse complement strand
GACGCGCACGCTGTGCATCCCGTCGGTGTTCATCGGCTACAACGGCGAGGCGCTCGACGAGATGACGCCGCTGCTCCGCAGCTCCGACGTCCTCTCCGAGAAGGCGATCGCGCTGCTCGAGCTGATGGGCGACACCGGCGTGCAGCGCGTGTACACCACGCTCGGCGCCGAGCAGGAGTACTTCCTCATCGACCGCGGCCACTTCGCGCAGCGCCCCGACCTCGTGATGGCCGGCCGGTCGCTCGTGGGTGCGCCGCCGCCGCGCGGGCAGCAGCTCGAGGACCACTACTTCGGCGGGATCCCCGAGCGCATCCAGGCGTGCATCAGTGAAGTGGAGCACGAGCTGTACAAGCTCGGCGTGCCGATCATCACGCGGCATAATGAAGTCGCGCCGTCGCAGTTCGAGATGGCCCCGCTGTTCGAGGAGACCGACATCGCGGTGGACCACAACCAGCTTGTGATGGCCGTGCTGCGGAAGGTGGCGCTGCGGCACAACCTCCAGGCGATCCTGCACGAGAAGCCGTTCGCCGGGATCAATGGGTCCGGCAAGCACTGCAACTGGTCGCTCTCCATCGCGGCCGACAACCCCGAATTCGACGGCACCAACCTGCTCAAGCCGGGCAAGACGCCGCACCAGAACCTCCGCTTCCTCGTCTTCCTCGCCGCCATTCTCAAGGGCGTGTACAAGCACGCCGGCCTGCTGCGGGCCGGCATCGCGTCCAGCGGCAACGAGCACCGGCTCGGCGCCAATGAAGCGCCGCCAGCCATCATCTCGGTGTTCATGGGCTCCACGCTCACCCACGTGATCGAGTCGATCGCCGCGGGCAAGGCGTCGACGAACGCCACCCAGGCGATGATCAAGCTCGGCGTGGCGCGGCTGCCGGAGATCGAGAAGGACAACACCGACCGCAATCGCACGTCGCCGTTCGCCTTCACGGGGAACAAGTTCGAGTTCCGCGCTGTCGGCTCGTCGGCCTCCATCGCGTTCCCGATCGTGCTGCTCAACGCCGCGGTGGCCGAGGCGCTCGAGGAGCTCACGGAGAACATCCGCTCGAGCACCAAGCGCGGAAAGTCGGTGGACGACGTGGTGTTGTCGGTGGTGCAGGAAGCATTCAAGGAGACGGCGAACATCCGCTTCGAGGGGAACAACTACTCCGAGGACTGGGTGAAGGAAGCGGGCAAGCGCGGGCTGCTCAACCTGCGCCGTTCCCCCGAGGCGCTCGATCAGCTGTTGACGCGGCAGTCGCGCAGCCTGCTCAACAAGCTTGGCATCCTGACCAAGGCCGAGTTGGAGTCGCGCTATCACGTGCGCCTGGAGCGCTACGTGAAGGACATGCTGATCGAGATGCACACCCAGAAGGAGATGATCGACACGCTCGTCCTGCCGGCGGCGTTCAGCTATTCGGGCAGTCTGGTGACGGCCGCGGCGCATGCCAAGACGGCGGGCGTGAAGACGATCCCACAGATCGCCGCGGCGAACGAGATCGGCGGCATGATCGAAGACCTGCGCGAGGGGCGCAACACCCTGGAGAAGGCGATCGAGCAGGCCGAGGGGATGCACGATGACCTGCCCAAGCAGGCGAAGCTGCTCACCAGCGCGGGCGCCGACGCGATGGCCGAGGTGCGCGCGAGCAGCGACGCGCTCGAGTTGAAGATCGCGGACGATCTGTGGCCGCTGCCGAAGTACCGGGAGATGCTGTTTCCGGTGTGACGTCGGCTAATGGGTTTGGCTGCAGCCACGCTGAAAGGCTGGGGGAATCCACGTTTAGCGTTGCGAGTTGACCGTTTTCCGTTTTGCGTTTCAGGGCGTTCAACGCAGTCAAACGCGGAACGGACAACAGGCAACGTGAAACGGGCAACGTGGATTCCCTGTCGCTGCTCCCGGAGCCTGAGCAGCGACGGCTTGCGCCCCCCGCGACAGGCCGCTCTTTTACGCCGATGGCTCCCTCGGTCGGCAAGAGCGTCTCACGCAAGGACGGGATCGGCAAAGCCACCGGCCGCACTCGCTACGCCGACGACATCGTGTTGCCCGGCATGCTGTTCGGCCGAACGGTGCGCTCCACGATCGCGCACGGCACCGTGCGCGGCATCCGCCTGGCATTCGACACCGCGGGGTTCACGATCGTGGACCACCGCGACATCCCCGGCCGCAACGTCGTCGCGCTGATCGACGACGACCAGCCGTTCCTCGTGGAGCGCACGGTGCGCCACATGGCCGAGCCGATCCTCCTGCTCGCGCACGAAGACCGCGAGGCGCTACTCGCGGCGACGGTGGAGATCGAGTACGACGCGGCCGAGCCGTTGTACGATCCCGAGCGCTCGACGCAGTCGTTCAAGGACATCCACATCCTGAAGGGCGATGTCGAAGCGGCGCTCGCGCGCGCCGACGACGTGATCGAGGGGACCTACCGCACCGGACACCAGGAGCACGTCTACATCGAGACGAACGGCGTGATCGCGGTGCCCGAGGACGGCGGCATCACGGTGTACGGCTCGCTCCAGTGTCCCTTCTACGCGCTCAAGGCGCTCAAGTCGCTGTTCGGCCCCGGCACCGCGCTGCGCGTGGTGCAGACGGAGACGGGGGGCGGGTTCGGCGGCAAGGAGGAGTATCCGTCGATGATCGCCGGCCACGCCGCGCTGCTCGCGCTCAAGTCCGGACGTCCGGTGAAGATCATCTACGACCGCGTCGAGGACATGGTGGCGACGACCAAGCGCCATCCCTCCATCGTGCGGCATCGCACGGGACTCACGCGCGATGGCAAGCTCGTCGCGATGGACGTGGACGTGATCCTCGACGGCGGCGCGTACAGCACGTTGAGCGGCGTGGTGCTCTCCCGCGGCTGCATCCACGCCGCCGGGCCGTATCGGTGCGACGACATCCGCATTCGCGGCCGAGCGATGATGACGAACACGCCGCCGAACGGCGCCTTCCGTGGATTTGGCGCGCCGCAGACGGAGTTCGCCGTCGAAGTGCACATGGAGCGCATCGCCGAGTCGCTCGGCATGGACTCGGTGACGCTGCGGGAGATGAACGCGCTTACGCTTGGCGACCGCACGGCCACGGGCCAGCTCCTGCGCGCCGACGCGAGCGCCCTCGAGTGCCTGCACGAAGCGGTGCGGCGCACGGACTTCCGCGCGAAGCGCGAGCGCTATCGCGGCACGAACAAGGGCATCGGGCTCGCGCTCTTCTTTCACGGCGCCGGGTTCACCGGCGCGGGGGAGGAGCGGCTCAAGTCGACGGCGCGACTCGACCTCACGCCGACGGGGGCGAAGATTCTCGTGGCCTCCACCGAGATCGGCCAGGGCACGCGCACGATGCACGCGCAGATCGTCGCCGACGCGCTCGGCGTGCCATATGAAAGCATCGAGGTGGCGCAGCCGGACACGTCGCTCGTGGCCGACAGCGGGCCAACCGTGGCGAGCCGCACGTGCATGGTGGTGGGCAAGATCCTCGAGCGGTGCGCGCTGGAGATGAAGCAGACGCTCGGCGGCATGTCGCCCGCAGACTACTATAGGAAGAAGGGGCCCCTCTCCGTCGTGATGGAGCACGTGCCACCGGAGTGGATCCGCTGGAACGACGACACCTACCAGGGCGACGCCTACCCCACCTACGCGTGGGGCTGCGACGTGGTGGAGGTGGAGCTGGACGCCGACACGTACGAGGTGCGGCCGACCCACGTGACCGTCGTTCAGGAGTTCGGGCGTCCGATCCATCCCGCGCTCGCGCAGGGACAGATCGAAGGGGGCACCGTGCAAGGGCTCGGCTACGCGCTGCTCGAGCACGTCGTGATGAAGGACGGCGCGATGGCGAACTCCACGCTCACGAACTACACCATCCCCACCACGCTCGACACGCCGCCGATGGACATCGTGATGCTGGAGAACCACTACGACGGCGGCCCATACGGCGCGAAGGGACTCGGCGAGCTGCCGATGGACGGCCCCGCACCGGCGATCGTGAATGCGATCCGACATCTCGGACTCGACCTGCGCGACATCCCCGCCCTTCCCGAGACGCTGATGGCATGCGTTTCACGCTGAACGGCGCGCCGGGCGACGTGGACGCCCACCCGATGAAGCGCCTCCTCGACGTGCTGCGCGAGGAGTGCGGCCTCACGGGCACCAAGGAGGGCTGCGGCGAAGGCGAGTGCGGTGCATGCACGGTGCTCATCGACGGCGTGCCCGTCTGCTCCTGCCTGGTGCCGTTCGCGCAGGCAGAGAATACGGCGGTCGTGACGATCGAAGGGCTCGGCGACGGCCACCCGTTGCAGCGCTGCTTCATGGACGAAGTCGGGGCGCAGTGCGGCATCTGCACGCCAGGAATGATCATGGCGGCGTACGTGCTCGAACCGTCGGCGTCGCTCGAGGAGATCCGTGTCGGGCTGGCGGGGAATCTGTGCCGGTGCACCGGCTACTCGGCGATTTATCGTGCGGTTCAGGCGGCGCAGGGGAAAGCATGAGTGGCGCAGAGTCCGATGGCATCCAGCCGGGATCCACGTTCAGCGTTGCCACGGACGTATGAAGACCGCCGTCTCCACGCTCGAGCTGCGTCGCGCCCATTCGCTCGATGATGCGCTCGCGATCATGCGTTCCGAGCATCGGATGCCGATCGCGGGCGCGACGGACGTCTACGTCGGCTTGAACTTCGGCACCCTGAACGCGCAACGGTTCCTCGATATCTGGCCCATCGACGAGCTGCGCACCATCTCCGTCGTCGACGACCGGCTCGTGCTCGGCGCGCTCGTCACCTACACGGCGATGATCGCGTCGGCCGAGGTGCGCACGCGGCTGCCGATGCTGATCCAGGCGGCGCGGCAGGTGGGTGGGCCGCAGATCCAGAACCGCGGCACGGTCGGTGGCAACATCGCCAACGGCTCGCCCGCGGGCGATTCGCTCCCCGTGCTCGCGGCCGCCGACGCCGTGGTGGTGCTGCGCAACGCGGACGGCGAGCGCCGCGTGCCGTTCACTGCGTTCTACACGGGCTACCGCGCCACCGTGATGCGGGCGGACGAGCTGATCGTCGCGGTCGAGATCCCGCGCGTCGTCGGCGCGCAGTGGTTCCGGAAGGTGGGCACGCGCGCCGCGCAGGCGATCTCCAAGGTCGTCGTTGCCGCGGTACGGTCGCCGTCGCCGCGCATTGCCGTCGGCAGCGTCGCGCCCACGGTGGTTCGTCTGGCCGCCACGGAGCGCGCGCTGGCCGGCGGCGCATCCCTCGACGACGCGCGTGCCGCACTCCGTGGCGAGGTTCACCCGATCGACGACCTGCGCTCGACGGCGGAGTATCGCCTGCGCGTGACCGAGAACCTGGTGCGACGGTTTTGGAACGAGACCAGCTGAGCGAGGAGACGCCGCCGATCTTTCGGTCGCGCCGCGTCGTGACACCGGAGGGGGTGCGCGCCGCCGCGGTACACGTGCGCGACGGCGTCATCCGTCGAGTGTCCGACTGGGACGACGTGCCGCGGGGCATGGCGGTCGAGGACGTCGGCGATCTCGTGTTGATGCCGGGACTCGTGGACACCCACGTGCACGTCAACGAGCCCGGTCGCACCGACTGGGAGGGTTTCGTGACGGCCACGCGGGCCGCCGCGGCCGGCGGCATCACGACGCTGCTCGACATGCCGCTCAACGCCGTGCCGGCCACGACGTCCATCGCCGCTCTCGCGGCCAAGCGCGAGGCCGCGCGCGGCAAGTGTACCGTCGACGTCGGCTTCATCGGCGGCGTGGTGCCCGGCAACGCGCGCGAGCTTGCACCGCTGCGCGATGCGGGCGTGTTGGCGTACAAGTGCTTCCTCGTCGATTCGGGGGTGGACGAATTTCCCGGCGTGCACGAGGACGACCTCCGCGAGGCGTTCCCCGTGCTGGCTCCCCTCGGCGTGCCGCTGATGGTGCACGCCGAGCAGCCGGCGCACATCGTCACGGCGCCGCGCGGCGGATCCACGGCCTACGCGCCCTACCTCGCCTCGCGCCCGCCGTCGGCCGAACGCGCCGCGATCGAGATGCTCGTGCGCCTGATGGAGTGGTGCCGGGTGCCCGTGCACATCGTGCATCTGTCGTCGGCGGAAGGACTCGCCGCGGTGCGCGCGGCGCGGGCGCACGGACTGCCGATCACCGCCGAGACCTGCCCGCATTATCTCACCTTCTCGGCCGGCGAGATTCCCGATGGCGCGACGGAGTACAAGTGCGCGCCGCCCATTCGCGACGCGGGGGAGCGCGACGCGCTCTGGCAGGGGCTGCTCCGCGGCGACATCGATCAGGTGGTGAGCGACCACTCGCCCGCACCGCCGGCCATGAAGAGCGGCGGCGGGGATTTCTTCGCGGCGTGGGGAGGCATCGCGTCGCTGCAGCTCGGACTGCCGGCCGTGTGGACGGCGGCCGCGGCGCGCAGTGTGGGACTCTCCGACCTGACGCGCTGGATGGGCGGCGCACCCGCGACGCTGGTGGGGCTGCAGCAGCGGAAGGGACACATCGCGTCGGGGCGCGACGCCGATCTCGTGGTGTGGGATCCGGCCGCGAGCTTCACCGTCGAGCCGCGACTGCTCGAGCACCGTCATCCGGTCACGCCGTATGCCGGCCGCCGCCTGCGCGGCGTCGTGCACGCGACGTACCTTCGGGGGCGCCTCGTGCAGCGCGACGGCGTGTTCGCGTCACCGCGCGGCGAGCTGCTCGCCGCTCCAGGGAGCCACATGTCGCATGCGTGACTTCACCGACCTCATCGACCTCGCCTCCGAGCGGCTCGGCGGCGGCGTGCTCGCCGCCAACGACGAGTTCTTCGCGCCGAAGGAGGGGCTGATCAAGGCCACGAAGCCCGAGTGGCGCGAGGGACTCTACACCGAGCGCGGCAAGTGGATGGATGGCTGGGAGACCCGCCGGCGCCGCGCCCCCGGGGAGGACTGGGCGGTGATCCGGCTCGGTGCGCCGGGCACCGTGCGCGGCGTCATGATCGACACGAGCTTCTTCACCGGCAACTACCCGGAATCGGCGAGCCTCGACGGCTGCGAGGTGGAGGGCACGCCGCCGGTCACGGTGCTCACCGACGGTGGCGTCGTGTGGCAGCCGCTGCTGCCGCTGGTCACGCTCGCCGGCGACACGGCGAACCGCTTCGACGTGGATCGCTCGCCGCGTCGCGTCACGCACGTGCGGCTGACGATCCATCCGGACGGCGGCGTGGCGCGGCTGCGCGTGCACGGCGACGTGGTTCCGTCCGACGACGTGCTGGTGGCCGGCGAGCGGCACGACCTCGCTGCCATGGAGCACGGCGGCTTCGTCGTGGAATGCAGCGACATGTGGTACGGCCATCGCCAGAACCTCATCCTCCCCGGCCGCTCGACGCACATGGGCGACGGCTGGGAGACGAAGCGCCGGCGCGGGCCCGGGCACGAGTGGACCATCGTGCGCCTGGCCCTTCGCGCCGTGATCGACCGGGTGGAGCTCGACACCGATCACTTCAAGGGCAACGCGCCGGGGAGCTGCATGCTCGAGTGCGCGGACACGGGCCTCGTGGATCCGGAAGCGGTGTTCGACGCTGGTGCGCAGCAGTGGCGCGAGCTCGTGCCGAACACCGCGCTGCAGCCGCACACCCGCCACCGCTTCGCCGACGAGGTGACGCCGCGTAACTGCACGCACGTGCGGCTCAACATCTACCCCGACGGCGGCGTGGCGCGGCTGCGGCTGTTCGGGCGCGTGATCAGCGAATGAGCGCGGCGGCGGCACGATGACCGACGTCGCGACGTTCAACCGGATGCCGGCGGCCGACGCGGCCGCCATGCTCCGGGCCTGCTGCGGCGCCGAGCGCTGGGTGGACGGGATGATCGCGCGGCGGCCGTTCGACACCATCCGCGTGCTCCTCTCCGCCGCGGACGAGGTGTTCGCCTCGCTCCGCCCGGCCGATTGGCGCGAGGCATTCGACCATCATCCGCGACTCGGCGAGAGCGGCAGCGCCGCGGGGCAGGACGAGCGCGAGCGTGTGTGGTCGGCGGGTGAGCAGGCGGGAATGCGCGAGACCGCGAGCGATGTGCGCAACTCGCTCGCCGCGGCGAACGCGGCGTACGAGGTGCGCTTCGGCTATATCTGCATCATCTGCGCGACCGGACTCGGCGCCGGCGATATCCTCGCACTGACGGAGGAGCGTCTGGCGAACGAGCCAGAGGACGAGCTGGAAGTGGCGGCCGACGAGCAGCGCAAGATCTCCCGGTTGCGGATCCTCAAGCTGTTCAACGAGCCAGGCAAGGGAGCATCCTCGTGAGCACCATCAGCACGCACGTGCTCGACACCGCGCTGGGCCGGCCGGCGGCCGGCGTGCGAGTGATCCTCGAGCAGGTCGACGAGCTGGCGATCGTCGTGTCGCTCGGCATTGGCGCGACGGATGCGGATGGCCGCGTCCGCGACCTCCTGCCAGAGGGACAACATCTGGCGGCAGGCGACTACCGGCTGCGCTTCGACACCGGCGCGTACTTCGCCGCCTCGAAGCGCGAGACGTTCTATCCGTCGGTGATGGTGGAATTCCGTGTGGCAGGGCCCGCGACGCACTATCACGTGCCGCTGTTGGTGAGCCCGTACGGATATTCGACCTATCGCGGATCGTAGCCCGCGGTCAGGGGCCGTGCGCCCCCTGCTCGATCCACCGGCCGAGGATCGCGCGCTCCTGCTCGGAGATGTGGGTCTTGTTGGCCGGCGGCATGGTGCGCGTCACCACCGCGCGCTCGCGGATGCGCGCGGCATGTGACTGGATCTGCGCCGGCAGGTCGAACGCCACGCCGGCCGGCGCGACACCGAATGCGCTGTCCGACGGTTGCAGCGAATGGCACGCCGCGCAACGGCGGTCGATCACGTGCCGCGCGTCGGCGAACGTGACGACGGTTGGGACGCTGGCGACGGCGGTCGACGCATCAGCGGACGGCGAGCCGATCGTCAGCAGCACGTAGAGCGCCACCGCCGCGGCGGCGACTGTCCCGATGAGCGCCGACCGCCACCATGACGTCGTGAAGCGCACGTTCATGATGTGTCGCACCGCCGCGCCCGCGGCCACGATCAGGAGCAGCAGCAGCCAGCTCCACCGATGCGAGTACACCGACGGAAAATGCGCGCTCACCATCAGCGCGATGACGGGAAAGGTGATGTAGTTGTTGTTGATCGACACGCGCTTGGCGCGCGCCGAGATGGCCGGATCGGCGCGCCCTTCGCCGGCCACCGACTTTACCAACTCGCGCTGCGACGGAATGATCGTCATGGCGACGTTGCCCGCCATGATCGACGCGAGCATCGCGCCGACGTGCAGGAACGCGGCGCGCCCGCTCAGCAGGTGCGTGAGCGCATATACGACCGCCACGAACGCGACGAGCAGGATGGCGTTGGCGAGCATCGGTGCGCGCGGACCGACGAGCCGCTGAATGAGCTCGTACACGCCGACGCCCAGCACGATCGCGCCGACGCCGACCGCCACGGCCGTCGCATGGGTCAGCGACGCGATCGCCGGGTCGGCGATCGCCGCGCGTCCGCCGGCATAGTAGACAGCCACGAGCAGCACCGCGCCGCTGATCCAGGTGATGTACGCCTGCCACTTGAACCAGTGCAGGGTGCGCGGCAGCGGCTGCCCGACGAGCTGGGTCTTCTCGATGAAGTAGAATCCGCCGCTGTGGAGAAGCCAGCTCTCACCCTGAAGCCCCTCGCCAACTCGCGACGGCGGCGCGAGCGTGCGGTCCAGCCAGTTGAACAACATCGAGTTGCCGACCCACATGATGCCGGCGATCACGTGGACCCAGCGGGCGGCGAGATCGAGCAGCTCGAAGAAGGTCGGGGTCACCGCGGCGCGTCCGCGCCTGCGACTGCACCTGTCCGCGAGTTCATGATGCGAACGAACGATCGCCCGCGGAAATCCTCCTCCGTCAGCCCCGTCATGCGCAGCGCTTCCGCTTCGGTCACCGCGCCGGAGTTGATTCCGCGCAGGAAGAAGTTGAGGAGCCCCTGCCCCGTCGCCGCATCGTCGAACACGTTGCCTACCAGCGTCGCCTGGGCCGCCTTGGCCACGAAGTTCTTCAGGCGCGCGCCCGCTGCCTCGATGCCATCGAGGAAGAACAGGTACAGCGCCGCGTAGCGGGTGACGAGCTGCGCGGGGTGCAGATCCCACCCCTGGTAGAAGCCGCCTTCGAGCGAATGCGTCACGTCGCGGAAATGCATCCGCCACGCCTCCTGCATCGCCTCACGGTTCTCGGCCTGCTGCGCCGCGGAGAGCGCCGAGCCAGCGGCCGCGCGGTGCACGGGCACCGGCAGCACCGCGGTGGATCCGTCGGATAGCCACACCCCAGTGCCGGCGAGCGTCACCTGCATCATGTGCTTGGCGAAGTCGTTCGCCGGGTGACCCATCCGCTGGTGCGCCGCGGTGATGTTGAGCGACGCGGTGTAGTCGTACGTGCCGAAGTGAGCGCCGGCAAGCCGACCTTCCGAGATCTCGACGAGTCGCGGCAGGAGCGACCGCCCGTCGTGATCGATGATGATCTGCGGCGTCTCGACCATCACCTCGAACCGCAGCGACTCCTTGGCGAGACCGAGCGTGCGCTCGAGCTGGCGCAGCACGGCGACGGTGTATTCCACCTGCTCCCCCATCGTCACCTTCGGGATGGTGACGACGAAGTTCTCCGGCAGCACGCCCGTCGTGTGCACGAGCGTGGTGAGCACGAGGTCGAGGGTCCGCATGCTGCGGAGACGCAGTTCCTCGGTGAGGGTCTTCACGCGGATGCCGATGAACGGCGGCAGCGTGCCTTCCGTCATGCCGAGCGCGAGCTCCTCGCCGACGACCACGGCGTGATGGTCTTCCTCCTCGTCGGGGCGGTTGCCGTACCCATCCTCGAAGTCGATCCGGAAATCCTCCACCGCCTCGCGCGCGAGCTTCTCGCGCACCCGGCCGTGCACGGCGTCGAGCGATGGATGACCCGCGACGTCGAGCATGTCGCCGAGCGCGGCGGCCGTTGGCAGGTACGCGTCCATCGCGCGGCGCGCGACGCCGCCGATCTTCGCGGCCGCGTCGGCGCCGAATAGCTGCGCACCGCCATACACCGTGTGCACGGGCTGCCGTCCAGGCGGATCACCGGGATGCCGGCGCGCGAAGTCAAGATTCGCTTCGCGCAGGTCGGCGGTGGCATCGGCCAGGCGAGCCTGGTTGATGGACGGAAGCGGCGGAATGCGGAGGTCAGTCATGAGGGGACGATTGAGCGGTGAAACGGTTGGGCGGTAAGGCGGTAAGGCGGTTGGATGCGGAGGCGGTTGCAGCTACCGCCCAACCGTCATACCGCCCAACCGCCTAACCGTTATAGATCTTTCCATCCTTCGTCCGGTACAACTCCAGCACCGCACGCGCCTCGTCGCGCAGCAGGTCGCGCACGATCTCGATTCCTCGCTCCTCGAGGTAGGCGTACGACGCCGGGAAGACCGGTCCCTCCTCGAAGTTCAACCGTGATGCGTCTTCGCGTCCGGCGCCATAGACGACGCGGCGCACGCCGCTCCACAGCGTGGCGCCGAGACACATCGCGCACGGCTCGCACGACGTGAACAGCTCGTGCACGGGCAGCCCGGGCGCACTGAGCGAGAACGCGCCGACGAGCTGCTGCGCCATCATGAACGCCACCATCTCGCCGTGCAGCGTGCTGTTCCCCAGGCGCACCACGCTGTTCATCCCCACCGCCACCAACCGACCGCTCTCCTTCTCGAAGATCGCCGCGCCGAACGGCCCGCCCGTACCGTGCTCGACGTTCGCGCGCGACACCGCGATGGCGAGGCGCATCTTCTCCTCGTCACCACGATAGGCCCGTCCGTGCTCGACCACGCTCGGCACCCAGTCGGGGTAGTCGACGCGGACGACCGGCACGGTGAAGGGCGTGGTGACGGGCTTGGCGCCCTCGAATCGTGGCATCCCGGAAAAGTGTGCTGCCGGCGGTGGTGGCGCGAGGGCGACGCGCGCCGGCGCCAGTCTGTCCGACGGGCGAGCGGCATGGTATCTCTCAGCATGGACTTCTACGTCATCTCGCTCGCGACCGGTGCCACCGGCCTCGCTGCGATGGCGGTGCTGGGATTGTCGCACGCCGGCAGCACGGGACACACCGGCCACGCGGGTCACGGCGGGCACGACGCGGGACATGGTGCCGGGCACGCCACCCACGGCGGACACGCACACCACGCCGGCGATCACGGCGCATCGTTGATGCAGTCGTTCCTCTCGCCGCGGGTGTGGTTCGCGCTGCTGATCGGCTTCGGGGCGGGCGGGCTGCTCGCCCAACCACTCGGCGAGCCCTGGCGGTTGGGCGCCGCCATCCTCGGCGCGGCCGCATTCGAGGCGCTGCTCGTCGGCCCGATCTGGCGCTTCCTCTTCCGCTTCGAATCCAGTCCCGCCGCCACCCTCGAGAGCGCCATCGAGGACGATGCGCGCGCCGTCACCGGATTCGACGCGAACGGCAACGGGCTCGTTGCGGTCGAGGTGGACGGCCAGATCATCCAGCTGCTCGCCACACTCGCCGCCGACGACCGCTCTCGCGGCGTTCGCATCCGCACCGGTGACGTCGTTCGCGTCGCCGAAGTGGACGCCGCGCGCGGCCGCTGCATCGTACGGTCCATCGACCGCTGATACCCTTTTCCTCGGATTCACCATGCCTACCCCACTGCTCATCGTCGCCGCCGTCGTGTTCGGCGCGCTGTTCGTACTTCCGCTCATCGTCGCGTCCTTCCTCCGCAACGTGGACGCGGGCACCATCCGGCTGGTGAGCTGGCTGAGCGGCGGCAGCGTCATCTACCGCGGACCCGGCAAGTCGAAGGAGATCCCGCTGCTCACCATCGGCACGACGATCTCGAGCAAGGTGATCAACGTCGACCTCGACATCACCGACCAGACGGCCGACCTCGACGAGAACGGCACGCCCCAGCCGATCAAGGTGCGCGTGCTCGCGAGCGCGATCGTCTCGGTAGGCGACAGCGATCAGCTCATCAAGACCGCCGCCAACCGCTTCTTCGCCAAGCCGGAAGCCGACCAGGTGAATACCCTCACCGATCTCCTGTCGAGCTCCGCGCGGCGCGCCATCAACCTGCTCACCCACGACCAGCTCTTCTCCGCCAAGTCCGCGCCACGCGTGCTCACGGCCGGCAGCTCGGCCAGCAGCGCCATCGTCGCCGTGCCGCCGCGCCAGCTTCCCGTTGCGACGAGCGGCGGCATGCCCAACATGGAGACGCTCGAGGACGACGACGATCCGCTCGCGGTGATCATCCGCAAGGCGTGCTCGCGCGAGCTCACCGACCTGGGGCTCATCTTCAACTCGCTCAACATCAAGGTGGTGCAGAGTGAAGTGGCTGACGCGCGGCGCCGCATGTCGGCGGCCGAGGCGCAGGCGACCGCGGACATCGTGCAGGCGCAGCAGGCGAGGCGCGCCAAGGAAGCCACGATCGAGGCGGAGCGCATCATCTCGGACCGCCAGCGTGAGCTCGAACAGACGAAGGCCGGCAATGCGGCGCTCATCGCGCAGGCCGAGGCCAAGCGGCAGGAGGCGATGGGCGTCCAGCGCGTGGCCGAGCTGGATGCGACGCAGATCGCGCAGGCGCGCGCCGACGCGTCACGCGTGACGATCGAGGCACAGGCCGGCGCGGAGGCGGAAGCCATCCGGATCCGGACCGTGGCGGCGGCGCAGGCGGAGAGCATCGAGAAGGTGAACAAGGCCATCGCCGCCGGCGGCGAGAGCTACTTCCGCTATCGGCAGATCGAGATGATCCCGATCATCGCGCCCCGCATCGCCGATGCGCTGGCGCAGGCGCGGCTCATCACCGTGTCGGGCGGGGAGAACGGCGGCGCGGCGAACGGCGCGACGAACCAGATCGCGAGCGTGATCCAGACCGTGCTGGCGGCACAGTTGGTGACGCGCGGCGGACTGCTTGGGGGCACCGATGATGCCGCGCCGGAGCGTGAGAGGTCCAACGGTCCCACACCGCCGCCGGCCGTCACGGCGCCGAAAGTACCCTCTCCTGGAGTGGGACTGCCACCCGGCCTCAAGCGCTGATCATGGCGTCGCGCGCGGATGAAGCGTCGCCCGCGCGCGCTCAGCGGCTGAGCGCCAGCCAGGCTTTTTTCAGCGGTGACGGCTCGTGCGCCCACGCCGGCTGCAGGCCGGTGCGCCAGCGCTGCAGCGCGCCGCTCTCGCCGCGGAGCACGCGCTCGCGGGTGACCGTGGCCGGCGGCCCGCCCGCCTCGCGATGCCAGCATGCCTTTCAGCGGCGTGGCCGGCGGACCGCCTGACACTCTCCTCGTGAACTCCCGTGCGTCGTCCATCCACTGGAAAGGCACCGGTCTCGGTGGGCGCGCAATACGCGAAGGCACGATCAGCATGGGCAAGGGCATGTTCGTCATCCGGCACGAGCAGCTGACGAGCGGCATCTTCACCGTCGACATGACCCAGCTCGATGCGCCGCTGCGGGGCGAGGAATTCTTCGACGTCGGGCATCATCCCACAGCGTGGTTCAACTCCACTGGGGTGAAGCGTGTTGGGCAGGCGCGCTGGCAGATCTCGGGCAATCTCACGATGCGCGGAGTCACGCGGCCCATCACCTTCGACACCGACGTCCGCTGGGAGGAACTAGGACACATAATCGCTGCGTCGAGCTTCACGATCGACCGGCGGCAGTGGGGCATCGGCACCGGCGACGCCGGCCTCACAGGCGCGGTGGCGGACAACGAGATCTCGATCTCCATGTCGCTCGACGCCCGGCGGAAGCAGGCCGCGGTCGCCGCGCGCTGATGAGTGGGGAGACAAGGCTGGCGGCGTCCGCCACGCTTCTTGCGAACTGGCGCCGCCATGTCTCCTGCCAACATTGCCTTTCTCGTCGGCGGCCTGATCATCGGCCTCCTGGCGTTCATTGCCGTCATGAATGCGGTGAAGGGAACGCCGGTGGATTGCGTCGCGGAGTTCGGCGACGGCCAGCCCGCCGCCGTGACCGAGCGCGGATTTCGCACTGCGATGGAGCTCGTCAGCCGCACGCCGCTGCACACCGGCCACGACGTCGAGATCTTTATCAACGGAAACGAGACCTACCCGCGCCTGTGGGGTGACCTGCGCGGCGCGTGCCAGTCGATCACGCTCCAGCTCTACTACTGCGAGCCTGGCCGCATGGCCGACGAGCTGCGCGAGATCCTGATCGATCGGGCGCGGGCCGGGGTGCGGATCCTCTTCCTGTACGACGCGTTCGGCAGCTCGTTCCCCAAGGAGTACCTCCGCGCCCTGAAGGATGCGGGGATCACGACCGCGCCCTTTCGCCCGCTCAGCGTGCTGGCCGCGCATCACGTGCAGAACCGCGCGCACATCCGCGTGGTGTGCGTGGATGGCCGCATCGGCTACACCGGCGGCTTCGGCATCGCCGACAAGTGGTTCGGCAACGGGCGCGACGAAGGGCAATGGCGTGACTCGAATGTCCGCTTCACCGGGCCGGCCGTGCATCAGTTGCAGTCGGCGTTCGTCGCGTGCTGGGCCGAGGCCACCGGCGACCTGCTCGTCGGCGATACGCTCTTTCCGGAGGTGGCGCCGAGCGACGGCGGCGTGCTGGCCGGCGTGCCGCATGGGTCGCCGTCAGTGGGTAGCACGGAGGCGGAGCGCTTTTTTGCACTCTCCATCGCCAGCGCGAGAAAGCGGCTCTGGATCACGAACTCGTACTTCGTGCCCGATCGCGAGTTCCGCTGCATGATCGCCGACGCCGCGAAGCGCGGGGTGGACACGCGCGTCCTCACGGCCGGTCCGAAGACGGACGTGAAGAGCACCCTGTACGCCGGTCGCGCACGGTACGAGGAGCTGATGCGCGCCGGTGTTCGCATCTACGAGTATCGCAACACGATGATGCACGCCAAGACGCTGGTCGTCGACGGCGAGTGGGGGGCGGTGGGAAGCATGAACGCCGACAACCGGTCGCTCTCGTTCAACGAGGAGACCGTGCTGCTGATGCTCGACGCCGGCTTGGCCGGCACCCTGGAGCGGCAGTTCACCGACGACACGGCGCATGCCGACGAGATCCTGCTCGCGACCTTTCGGCAGCGCGGCGCGTGGGACCGGCTGAAGGAGCACGCCACGCATCTCGTGTGGCGCGTGCTCTGAGCCTGGGTCGTAGGTTCCTGCTCGCTTCGCCGGTTCGCTGCATTCTGCTCGTCGGTCAGGCAGGCCCTCTCCGCGGTGGGCGACACACTATCGGATAGTTTGCGACACCAGGCGCTGAGCGTGGACGGAAGGACCGGAATGAGCGGATTCAGGCGATGAGGGCATGGTCGGGAATCGTTCCGCCATCGACCTGTTTCATCCGGACCCGGCTGCTCGTCCATGAGGTAGCGATCCTTCCGAGGAGCCTTCGTGTCGC
>JBBQDE010000013.1:0-16430 GCA_038319425.1 Gemmatimonadales bacterium | reverse complement strand
ACCGCGTGCGGTCGGCGGAGATCACGTTGAAGTAGTGCCACTCGGCCCAGCTCGGATCGCCCGCCGCCTCGCGCGGCGGCAGATGGAAATGGTCGATGTCGTGCCGCAGCTCCGCATCGGTCGGAGCCCGCCAGCGCCGGTCGAGTGAATCGTCGCCCCACTGGCCGGACACCACATCGGGGGCCGCCCCGACGGCGGCCGTGAGAGACGGAATATCCCCTGAGGCGCGCACCGCCCGCTCGCGTCCATCGGACGTGCGCAGGTAAAGGAGCTTTCCTTCCATCTGCGGCGACGCCGCCGAGACCACGTCGGCGAGGCGCGGCGCCGCGAGGAGCTGCCGCTGGATGAACCGCGCGTGGTCGATGGAGAAGAACAGTCCGCCGAGCCCGCCGGTCTTCATCACCTCCACGTCCACGCCCTCCGGCAGCACCGTGATGGATCCGCCGCCGACGAGCTTCTCGTCCTTCGCCTGGTCGAGCAGCGCTTCCCCGATGGAGAGGAGCACGATCATCACCGCGACGCCCATGCTGAACCCGAACAGCAGGAACAGGCTGCGCCACGGCTTGAGCGTGAGATTCCGTACGGCGAGCAGCCGGATCATGGCGCGCGGTCGCGCGCGGCGCGCTCGTCGCTCACGATGCTGCCGTCGCGCATGTGGATCACGCGCTTGGCGGCGCGCGCCAGATCCTCGTCGTGGGTCACGACGACGATGGTCGTTCCATCCGCGTTGAGCCGCTGGAACAGCGCGATCATCTCGGCCCCCGTGCGCGCGTCGAGCTCACCGGTGGGCTCGTCGGCCAGCAGCAGCTTCGGCTCGTTGGCGAGGGCGCGCGCGATGGCGACGCGTTGCTGCTCGCCGCCGGAGAGCTGCGACGGCCGATGGCCTTCACGACGTGAGAGCCCCACGTACTCGAGCAGCGTGCGCGCGCGATCACGCCGCGCCACGCCACGGAGGCCCGCCTCGGCCAACGGCAGCTCGATGTTCTCGCGCGCCGTCAACGCCTGCATCAGGTAGAAGCGCTGGAACACGAAGCCGATGCGGCGCAACCTGAAGTCGGTCGCGCGCGCGTCCGTGAGCGCGTCGACCCGTTCTCCCGCGATCGTCACGGTTCCCGTGGTGGGCCGGTCGATGACGCCGAGGAGGTTGAGCAGCGTGCTCTTGCCGCAGCCGGACGGACCCACGATCGCCGCGTACTCGCCCTGTTCCACGGTGAAGGAGACACCCCGCAGCGCGGGCACGATCTCGTCGCCCATGGGATAGTCGCGCGCCAGATCACGCACCTCCACGATCGGGCGTGCGTCTCGCATCGACGGTGCAGTCATCCGACCGCCTCCCGGCGAAGCGTGGGCGCGATGCCGAGCGACGCGCTGCGCCACGAGGGATAGATGCCCGACAGGATCCCGGACAGCACGAGCAGCCCGAGCGCCGTCCAGGCCGAGGCGGGCTGGAAGAGGAAGAAGTCGATGCGCTCGGGCAGGCCGGGAAAGCGGGCGAGAATGGAGTTCAGGTAGCGCGCCGTGACGAGCCCGAGCGCGAGGCCCAGCGGCGCCGCAACGAGCATGATCGCACCCGCTTCGACGACGATCTGGGCGACGATGCGCTCGCGGCGAACGCCGATCGCCCGCATGACGGCGATCTCGCCGATGCGCTCGTTCACGGAGACGGTCATGAGTGTGGTGACGAGCAGAAAGCCGACGAGCAGGCTCACGGCGCCGAGAATGACGGCGAGCTGCCGGAAGTAGCTGAGGCGTTCGTCCACCTGACGAATCGCGTCGGTGGTGGAGACCACGGTCACGCGCGGCACGAGGCGCTCGACCACGGCGCGCATGGCATCGGCGTTGGCGCCCGGCCGCAGCCGCACCATCGCAAGAGACACCCGCGACGATGCCTCCGGGCCCTGCATCGCACGCAGCGTCGCGAGGGGGATGGCGGAGCCGCGCTGTTCCGCCGCCATGTAGATGAAGCGCACGCGCCCGACGACGTGAAGCAGGCGGACCCCCGACAGTCCGCGGAGCTGGGCATCGTAGCCGGCAGCGGCCGTCACGGTATCGCCGACACGGCGGCCGATCGCGCGGAGCATCGCGTCGTTCGCCACGAGCTCGTCGGGCGCCATCGGGTGCCGGCCGTCGACCAGCTCGTAGTCGCCCTGCACGAGGGGCTCGAGCCCCAGCACCGCCGCCGTCACGGCGCCAGAGGCGCGCGGCACGTGCAGCTGGCCACCGAGCACCGGGCTCACGCGATCCACCTGTGGGAGCGCCCGCAGCAGCGCGACGAGCGAGTCGGCGTCGCGGATCGTGGCCTCGGTATCGAACGGCAGCGTGCCCTTGGGTGCGATGCGCAGCTGGAACCCCTGCGAGAGCAGGAGCGAGCGAAACGACTCGCGCATGCCGCTGGACAGCATCACCATGTCGAGCAGCATGGCGGCCGAGACGGCGACGCCGAGCACGGCGAGCGCGGTGCGCGCGCGATGGCGGACGAGCGACGCGAAAGCGAGGGTGAAGAGCATCGCTCAGCGCCCGAACAGCGCGAGCGGCGGCGTACGCACGAGCCGGCGCGCCGCCAGCCAACCGGCCACGATGCCGAGGACGAGCGAGAGCGTGACAGCCAGCACGACGATGTCGCCCGTGACGATGGAGAACTTCAGCGGCGTGCGGTACACGCCCTGGTAGTGCACATTCACGATGGCCGACGCGAGCGCGCCGACCCCGACCCCGGCGATGCTGCCAAGCACCGCGATGGCCGCCGCCTCGAGCACGACGCTGCGGACGACGGTGCGTGCCGAGATGCCCATGAGCCGCAGTGCCGCGACATCCCGGCGCCGCTCCTCGACCTTGAGGAGCATGATGCACAGCAGGAAGATCGCGCTCGCCACCACCGTGATGACGCCGATGGCGCGATGAAAGCGCGACACGACGGCAAAGGTGGTTGAAGTCTCGACGGCGATGTCGGCTGAACGATGGGCGCGGAAGCCGAAGGCAGCGTCGTTGATCCGCGCGATCGCGTCGGCGGTCGCGGCAGGCGCGCGCGTGGCGATCGCGTATCGATCCACTCGATCGCCGTAGCCGAGGAGTGACTGGAGCTGGGACAGGTGCAGGCGCACGCGATACTCGCCGCGCGCCACTTCGGCCGGGTCGGCGCGCCGGCGCACGATCGCGCCGATGACAACGGTGTCGCCGGCGGCGTCGGGCGATGCGGCCACGACGACGCGGTCACCGAGGTGCAGCCCGGCGTCGGCGGCGAGGCGCTCGTCTATTGCGATGCTCCGTTGCCCCTGCGCCGACAGCGCGGCGAAGGCCAGTGCGACGAGCGGAAGAAGAAGGGCGGTCAGCGACGCGCCGCGGCGGACCAGTGCGCGGTGTCCTTCAACGACTCGCGCGTCTCCGCCATGGTGTACGATGGTTCCTTGTAGCTCGTGAGCCCGCGCTTGACGAGCCATCCGCCCAGCGCCAGCTCGGCGATGCCGGTGACGAGCGCCCCGAACCACATGTGACCGTTGTCGAGCCGCCCGAGGAGCGTGGCGAGCAGGATCGTCAACGCCACGAGCATGACAACCGCGGCGCCGAACGCCAGCACCATCCACAGCACGCCCCGCGACGCGCGACGCAGACTCTCCTTCGTCTCCAGCTTCGCGAGCTGCACTTCATCCTTCACCAAGCGCCGGGAGTCTTCGCTGAGACGGCGGATCAGGTCAGGAATTCCAGTGTCGGCGTCGGTCACGATGGGTCGGGCGGTCACGCACTCCTCCGGGAGGCAGAAAGCGGCTCGGTCAGTGGCGAGCGGGGCAAGAGGCGTTCCCGGGGGTCTCCCGACGGCTAGTCGGTGCCCTGCCCCTCCACGAAGACCTGCGCCGCGAGCGCTACGCCGACCGCGCGCGTGGCACCGCCCCCGCTGTCCTCCACCCACACCGTGATAGGACCGTCGAAGGGCGCCTTGTCCAGGATGCGAACGAGCGAGCCGGGACGAATGCCGAGCTCGGCGAGGTAGCGCAGCCGCGCGGGCTCCTTGTCTCCTACGCGCCGTACCCGCACCTGCTCACCTGGTCCCGCCTCGGCCAAGGTATGGAGCGCCGATTCCTCCACGCGGCCATCGCGCGTCGGGATCGGCGCGCCGTGTGGGTCCTGCACCGGATCGCCAAGCGCCGAGGCCATGAGCTCCACCAGCTCTTCCGACGCCGCGTGCTCGAGCCGCTCCGCCTCGGCGTGCACGCGGTCCCACGGATAGCCGAGCACCTCGGTGAGATAGCACTCCAGGATGCGGTGACGGTGCAGCGTTCGCAGCGCCGCCCGCCGCCCGTCGCCGGTGAGGCGCACGCCGCGATACGGCTCATGCGTGATGAGGCCCTGATCGGCGAGCCGCCGCACCATGCCGCTCACCGACGCCGGCGAGATGGCGAGCCGATCGGCGATGTCGTTGGTGGACGCGGGCTCTCCCACCAGCTCGAGGTCGTAGATCGCCTTGAGGTAGTCCTCGACCGGACCGCTCAGCGACTGCGGCGCGGACACGGCGTTCACGCTGGGTGAAGATGCCTGGGCGCGCCGCGCACCATCAGGACGGGAACCGTCGTGTGGTGCCGCACCTCGTTGGCCACGCTGCCACGCAGCAGGTCCTGAATGCCACGGTGGCCGTGCGTGCTCATCGCCACCAGATCACACCGCTCCCGCTCGGCGGCCGCGGCGATCTCGCGCCCCGGGTCTCCACCGGCGAGCACGCACTCGGTCGTGATCCCGAACGCCTCGAGCGCGTCGGCGCGCTCCTCGAGATACTCGCGGTCATCCTTCATCTCCGCGCTCTCGCGCAGGGCCAGCTGGTGCTGATTGCGGGCAGCCCACCCGTCGGCCACGTGGATCAGCACCACGGACGCGCTGCACAGCTTCGCGAGGTCGCGCACGTGCGCGACGATCGCGTCGTCGTAGTCGGTGTGCTCGAGCGGAACGAGAATGCGGCGGTACATGGACGGGGGGAGCGGAGGTGGCGTGCCGGGCGCGCTCGCCTATGCGAGCCAGTTCCGGAACGTCTGAAACAGCAACCACACGTTGAGGCTGGCGATCACCGTCGCGACGAGGAAGGCCAGCGCCTTGAGCCAGGACGGGTTCACGAACTCGCCCATCTTCAGCTTGTCCGAGGTAAACATTACCAGCGGGAAGACGGCGAACGAAAGCTGGAGACTGAGAACGACCTGGCTCAGGATGAGCAGCTTTGCCGTCCCGGATGCGCCGTACATGATCGAGACGATGACCGCCGGGATGATGGCGATGAGCCGGGTGATGAGGCGGCGCAGCCAGGGTCGAATCCGGATGTTGAGAAAGCCTTCCATCACGATCTGGCCGGCGAGCGTTCCCGTCAACGTCGAGTTCTGCCCCGACGCCAGCAGCGCAAGGGCGAACATCGTGCTGGCGCCCGCGCCAAGGAGCGGCGTGAGGAGCTTGTAGGCGTTCTGGATCTCGGCGATCGCGCTGTTCCCCGACGAGTGGAAGGTGGCCGCGGCTACGATGAGGATGGCGGCGTTGATGAAGAGCGCGAAGGAAAGCGCGATCGTCGAGTCGACGAAGGCGTAGCGCACCGCCTCCCTCCTTCCGGCCGACGTCTGCTCGTACCGGCGGGTCTGCACGATGGACGAGTGCAGGTAGAGGTTGTGCGGCATGACGGTGGCGCCGAGGATGCCGATGGCGATGTAGAGCTTCTCGCGGTCGGAGATGATGTCGACCGTCGGGATGAACCCCTTGAGCACGCCGGCCATGTCGGGGCGCGCGAGGAAGAGCTCGAACCCGAAGCAGATGCCGACGGTGGCAACGAGGGTGATGACGAGCGCTTCGAGGATGCGCACCCCCTTGTTCTGGAGGTAGAGGAGGAGCAGGACGTCGAGCGCGGTGATGGCGACGCCCACTGGCAGCGCGATCCCGAACAGCAGGTTGAGCGCGATGGCCGATCCGATCACCTCGGCCAGGTCGCACGCGGCGATGGCGATCTCGCAGAGGAACCAGAGTGCCCAGACCACCGGCGTGCTGTAGTGGTCGCGGCAGGCCTGGGCGAGATCGCGCCCGGTCACGATGCCGAGCTTCGACGACAGCCCCTGGAGCAGGACGGCCATGAGGTTGGAGATCAGGATGACGCTGAGCAGCGTATACCCGAACCTCGACCCGCCGGCGAGATCGGTGGCCCAGTTCCCGGGATCCATGTAGCCCACGGCCACCAGATAACCCGGGCCGGCGAAGGCGAGCATCTTCCGCCACTTCCCCCCTCTCCCCACCGGGATGGAGCGGTAGACCTCGGCGAGGCTCGGTGCGACGCGCGCGCGGCGCCACCCGGTCGCGGGCTGGGGCGCGGAGGTCGGGGTTGCCTGCAGCTTTGAACGTCGTGCGAACATGGGCGAGCTCGTCGTTTCAGTCGAATAAAGACGACCGGGTTTATTTAGGGTAACCTAAATACATTTTACGGTCAAGAGAATGCTTCGGCGCCCTCGACTGATGGACGCTCGACGCCGGGCCCCGGCCGAGGTTACTTAGCGCGTCCGCCGGTTCGTTTTCATCGCACAGGGAGGCTGCAATGCCCGCGACCGCATCCGCCGCTACGGCGGCGGCGCTCGGCCAGATCGCACTCACGGTGGCCGACGTCGAGCGCAGCACGACGTTCTATCGGGACGCCGTGGGGCTGCGCTTCCTGTTCGCCGCGGGCCCCACGCTCGCCTTCCTCGACCTGGGCGGCGTCCGCCTGATGTTGAGCGCGCCGGAGGGGGAGTTCCGGCCGGGATCGAGCACGGTGCTCTACATAAAGGTGCCCGACATCGACGCGGCGCATCGCGACATGAGTGCGCGGGGGGTGCCGTTCGTCGACCAGCCGCATCTCATCGCGCGGATGCCGGATCACGACCTGTGGATGTCGTTCTTCCGCGACCCGGACGGGCACACGCTCGCCCTGATGTGCGAGCGAGCCAATGCCTAGCGCGGCGATCGTTCGTTAGCGATTCCCCGTCGCGTCGTCGTCGAACGACTCGCCATCGCGGGGCTCGCCGACATAGGCGAGGAACTGCCGCAGCACGCGTTCGGTGAGCCCCCACACGGTGTATTCGCCGTGGCGGAACACGCTCACGCGCCGGTCGGCGCCGCGCACGTGCACCGTGCCGACGCCCCACGCCGTGGGCGCGCGGAGCGCGGAGAACGGCACCCAGAACGCCGCCGCCACCTCGTGGCTCGCGACCATCGCGACGTTGGCGCGCACGAGCGCGACATAGGGCCGGATGACGATCGGCGCGAGCGTCGGGGAGCGCGGCATCAGGTCGTCGAGGAAACCCAGCAGGCGCCCATCGCGCGCGATGTCCACGCCGGTCTCCTCCCACGTCTCGCGCACCGCCGTCACCGACAGGTCGTGATCGCCGGGCTCCATGCGGCCTCCCGGCAACGCGATGTGACCGCTCCACGGATCGCCCTCGGCGTCGGCGCGCTTGATCATCAGCACCTCGGGCTCGCCGTCGGCGCGCATGCGGAGCGCGAGCATGATCGCCGCGCGCCGGACTTCGCGCGCCGCCTCGACGGCGCGTCCGGGGCGTTCAGCGAGGGAGCGCAGCAAGCGAACGATCGACGCATGCGCCGCGAGGCGATTCAGCTCCGCGGTCGCTGCAAGCGGCGACTTGCCGCCGTCCGTCATCCGTCGATCTCGCCGCCCGCTTCGGCCCATCCGCGGAAGCCGCCGGCGAGCGAGCTCACCTTGCTGTACCCCATCTGGCGGAGCGTGTCGGCCGCGAGCGCGCTTCGGCTGCCGCCGCCGCAGTACACGACCAGCGGCGCATCGCGCGGCAGGATTGCTTCCACCTTGTTCTCGAGGTTGCCGCGCGAGATGTGCACCGCGCCGGGAATACGGCCGAGGTTCACCTCCTGAAGCTCGCGCACGTCGAGGAAGGTGGCGTCACCCTTCGCGTGGGCTGCCAGCGCCTCCGCCGGGCTCACCTGCTGGATGCGTGTCTTCGCGTCGTTGATCAGGTCGGTGCCGCTCTTCATTGATGATGCGTGGTCAGGGGAAAGACGCAGATGCACGGGCGGGGCCGCGATCAGTCGCGCCGCACCCGGAGCGTACAGCGGTCCGCGTCGAGCTCGGCGCTTGCGCCGAGCGGAACCGTCCACTGGTCGTCAATGTGTCCGAGCGGAACTCCGGCGACGACGGGCACGCCGGCGTGATCGCCCGCTTCGCGCAACAGCGTGTCGAGCTCGCGAGACTCCGGGTCGCCCGCAGTGCTGCCATCGGTGAAGTACCCGAAGGCGATGCCCGCGAGCACGTCGAGCGCGCTGCTGAGCGCGAGTTGCTGCAGCATGCGGTCGATGCGATAGGTCGGCTCGCCCACGTCCTCCACGACGAGGATCGCGTCGTGGTAATTGGGGGCGTACGGCGTGCCGGCGAGCGCGGCAAGCAGCGCGAGGTTGCCACCGACCAGGCGGCCTTCGGCGCGTCCTTCGCGCAGCGTGCGCGCACCGGCGGCGACGCCGCACGAGTCGTCACCCGACACGGTGGCACGATGGAGCGAGTCGCGGGAGAAGGTGCTGAGCGGGCCGCGCGCGGTGGGTCCGTGAAAGGTGACGACGCCGCTGCGCTCCGCGAACGCGGAGTGGAGCGCGGTGATGTCGGAGTAGCCGATGAGCGGCTTGGGCCGGCGCCGCATCGCGGCGTAGTCCACGCCGCGCAGGATGCGCATGGCGCCGTAGCCGCCGCGCACGCACCAGATGCCGTCGATGCGATCATCCTGAAGCGCGGCGTTGAGGTCGAGCAGTCGCTCAGCGTCGGTACCGGCGAGATAGCCGTCTCGACGCAGGACGTGCAGCCCGGGTACGGGATCCCACCCGAGCGATTGTGCGTGTGCGACCGATGCGGAGAGCTCGTCCGGTCCGCGCAACGGCCCCGCCGGAGCGATGAGCGCCACGCGTGCGCCGGGGCCGAGTACAGGAGGCATTCGCATCGTGGGCAACGTAGAGAGCGCTTTCACGGTGGGCAACGGCGTGCGGCGAGCGCGCTCATGCGTGGGGCGAACCATTGTGATCGAAGCAGACGAAGGGCGCTCCTCACGGGCGCGCCCTTCGTCATTTCCGGGCATGCGCGACGGCCGCCTTACCTTTCGGAGGTGCCAAGCGCCCTCCCCTTCCTCCTCGCCGCCCCGTGGCTGATCGCGCCAGTGGCCACGCTGCTGCGCGCCCGCCGATCGCGCTCGCTGGATGACGAGCCGGCGGACGTGCGCGGTGAGCGGCCGCTCGTGTCGCTCGTGATTCCGGCGCGTAATGAAGGACGCAACATCCGCCGCTGCGTGGAGTCCGCGCTCGGCTCCACGTACGAGCCACTGGAAGTCGTCGTGGTCGACGACCACTCGACCGACGACACCGGCGCGATCGCGGCCGAGCTCGCGGCGCGCGATACGCGGGTACGCGTGGTCACACCCGCGCCGCTGCCGGCCGGCTGGTTCGGCAAGCAGTGGGCGTGCGACGCCGGCGCCCGGGTGGCGCGCGGCACCATCGTCGGCTTTCTCGACGCCGACACGTGGCAGGCGCCCGACCTCGTGTCGCGTACCGTCAACGCGATGCGCTCGCGCGAATCGGACCTGCTCACCGTCGCGGGCGCGCAGGAGATGGGCTCGTTCTGGGAGCGTCTCGTGCAGCCGCAGGTGTTCGCGATTCTCGGCGCGCGGTACGGCGGCACCGAGGTCGTGAACGAGTCGCGGCATGCGTCGAACCGGATCGCCAACGGGCAGTGCATGTTCTTTCGTCGCGACGCGTATGACGCGATGCGCGGCCACGAGGCCGTGCGCGGGAAAGTGGCGGAGGACCTCGCGATCGCGCAGCTCTGGTTCCTCGCGGGGCGGCGGGTGACGGTGGTGCTCGGCCTCACCCAGCTGCGCACGCGCATGTACACGTCGCTGCGCGAACTGGTGGACGGGTGGGGGAAGAACATCTACGCCGGCGGCCGGGATGCCTTGCCGGACGGTGCGCTATGGCGCGCGCTGTATCCGCTGCTGCTCGTGCTCCCGGCCGCGTCGGGACTCGTGCCGCCGATCCTGTTCGCGCTCGGGCTGGCCGGCGTGGTGGGACCCGGCCTGTTTCTGTGGGCGGCGATCGTCGCCAGCGTGAATCTTCTCTGGTGGCTGCTTGTCTACGCGACGATGGGGCTGTCGCCGCTGTATGCGCTGCTGCATCCCGTTGGCGCCGGCGCGCTGTTGTACATCTCGATGCGCGCCATCGCGCGCGGGCGCCGCGTGCGCTGGAAGGGTCGCGACTACCAGGCGGCATAGCCCGTTCGCCCACACTCGTCCGCTGATGCGTGCGGTGCGGCGGTGCCGTTCGCGACAGCCGAGCGACGTACGGTGCGCGGGTGCGCACGCTTCGGCAGGCCGCCGCTCTCCTTTCCGATGCGACTCCGGCCGGGTTGCACGCGCTCGCCGAGACGCTGGGCTTCGACGGATCGCCGAGCCCGCTCGACGAGCCGCATCGCTCCGCGCTCGGCTTGCCCGCCGATCTCGCGTTCCTCAGCCTCGTGCGCGGACGCGGCGCCATGCGGGCGTTGCTCGTCGTCGGTGCGCCCGGCATTCCGCTGCGCACCCTCGTCACCACTCTGGCGCGCGGTCTCCTCTCCCATACGACGCACGTGCTCTGGACGGTGATCGGCGCGAGTGCGGCGGGCGATGAGATCGGCGTCGGCTGCTGGACCGCCGAGCGGCGGATGCCGCGGCTGGTGGCCCTGCTCGCGAGGCCATCGCACATCGTGGCGAGCGACGCCGAAGCGCTCTGTGCGATGGAAGCGTCGAGCACGGGCGACGACCTCCTCGTGTACACGCGCTGGTGCGAGCTGCTGGGGCGCGATGCGCTGTCGCGCCGATTCTATCGCACCCTCGAGCAACGGGTGGGCGCGCTCGCGCGGTCGCTGCCGCGCATGCCCGAGGCAGATCGCGCCGAGCTCGCGCTCACCGCCGCGTCGCGCCTGCTGTTCCTCTCCTTCCTCCAGGCCAAGGGGTGGCTCGACGACGACCGGGCATTCCTCACCAACCAGTTCGATGCGTGCATGGCCGCCTCCGGCGGCTTCCACCAGCGCGTCATGCTGCCGCTCTTCTTCGGCACGCTCAACACGCCATCGCGGCAACGGGCCGCCACCGCACGGCGCTTCGGCTGCATTCCGTTCCTCAACGGCGGGCTGTTCGCGAAGACGGCGCTCGAGCGACGGCACACTGGCGCGCGCTTCAGCGACGAGGCGCTGGGCGAGCTGTTTGGCGACGTGCTCGGCGCCTACCGCTTCACCGCGCGCGAGGATCAGGAGCACTGGTCGGAAGTCGCGATCGATCCGGAGATGCTCGGCCGCGCATTCGAATCGTTGATGGCCGTACGGGAGCGCCGCGTCAGCGGCGCGTACTACACACCGCAGTCGCTCGTCGCGCATGTCGCCGATCGCGCGCTGGCGATCGCGCTCGAGGGCGGCCCCATCACGAGGGGCGTCGTCGCCGGCGCACTGGAGGGCGAGCCGGTGCCCCCACACGCGGCGGGCGCGCTCGACGCGAGGCTGCGCACGCTCACGGTGCTCGACCCCGCCTGCGGATCGGGGGCCTTCCTTGTCCACCTGCTCGAGCGCATCACGCAGCTCCGGCGTGTCGCGGGGGACGGGCGCGGGGTTGCGCTGATTCGCCGCGAGGTGCTCGCGCACGCCATCCACGGCGTGGATGTCAATCCGATGGCGGTGTGGCTGTGTGAGCTGCGACTCTGGCTGTCCGTCGTGATCGAGAGCGAGGAGACGCGGATGTCGGCCGTCACGCCACTGCCGAATCTCGACCGCAACGTGCGAGTGGGCGATGCCCTGTCCGGCGCCGGATTCACGGCGCCGTCGTCCGTCGTCGGGCCGTCCGCCGTGCTGGTGCGCCTGCGCGATCGCTACGTGCGCGCAACCGGCGCGAGCAAGGCGCCGCTGCGGCGGGCGCTCGCGCTCGAGGAGACGAGGCGTGCGCTTGCGGCGATCGATCGGGAGCTCGTGTCGCTCGCGGCAGAGCGCCGCGAGCGTCTGCTGGCACTCCGCTCGCCGGACCTCTTCGGGCTGCGGGCACGCGCAACCCGCGCGGATGCCGCCGACGCACGCGCGCTGCGCGATCGCGCCGCCGCACTCCGGCGCGAGCGCAGACGGATCGCGGATGGCGGTGCCCTTCCCTTCTCCTTTCCCTCGCACTTCGCGCACGTGCATGCGCGAGGCGGATTTCGGCTCGTGGTGGGTAACCCGCCGTGGGTGCGCCTGCACAACATTCCACCGGCGTCGCGCGCCGCCCTGCGAGCCGGATTCAAGGTGTTTCGCGAAGCGGGATGGGAGCCGCCGTCGACCGACTCGGCCGCACGCACCTTCGGCTCGCAGGTGGACCTGGCGGCGCTGTTCGTGGAGCGAAGCATTTCGCTCGCCGCACCGGGCACGAGCTCGCAGGGCGGCGGCAGCATCGCGCTGCTTGTCCCCGCCAAGCTTTGGAGCTCGTTGTCCGGCGGCGCGCTGAGGCGACTGCTCGCCTCCGAAACGTCGCTCCGTCTCGTCGAGGATTGGACCGGTGCGCCAACCGCGTTCGAGGCGGCGGTCTACCCCTCTGTCCTCATCACCACGCGCCAGTTGGGAGCGGACGCAGACGCGACCATCGCGGTCCGCCGACGCTCGCTCGACGTGGAGTGGAGCACGCTCGCGAGTCCGCTCCGCCTCGTCCAGTCGGACGCCGCCAGCCCGTGGCTTCTGCTTCCTCCGGTGGTGCGCGAGGCGTTCGACCGCATTCGCGAACGCGGACGCCCGCTCGGCGCGAGCGAGCTGGGTCGCGCGATGCTCGGCGTGAAGTGCGGCTGTAACGACGCGTTCATCGTCACCGCAGCGGGCAGCGAACAGGGACTCGTATGCGTGGAGCACCGCGGCCGGACTGGAGCGCTGGAGGCGTCCGTCCTGAGACCGTTACTGCGCGGCGACGCGGTGGCTCCATGGCGGGTGCCGCCGTCCAACCGCGCGATCGTCTGGACTCACGCGGGCGCCGGCGCGCCGCTCGCGACGCTCCCCTCCGCCGCGGCCCGCTGGCTGGCTCCGTGGCGAAATCGCCTTCGCGCACGCGCCGATCTGCGCGGCACCGGCGTCTGGTGGATGCTCTTCCGCACTGAAGCAGCGGACTGCACGCGGACACGCGTCGTCTGGAGCGACTTTGGGCGTACGCCTCGCGCCGCGATCCTCGCGCCAGGCGATCCGACCGTGCCGCTCAACAGTTGCTACGTGGTAGCGTGCGACGAGGCAGTAGACGCTCTCGCGCTCGCCGCGTTGCTGAACGGCCCGGTGGCGGCGGGCTGGTTGAACGCCGTGGCAGAGCCGGCGCGCGGCGGATGGCACCGCTATTTCGCCTGGACCGTCGAGCTGCTCCCCTTGCCGCGCGACTGGATTCGTGCACGAGGCCTGCTTGCTCCGCTGGCCGAACGAGCGCTCGTCGGCGACGTGCCGAGCGACGAGGAGCTGCTCGCGGCCGCATGCCATGCCTATCGTGTGCGCCGCGACGACGTGGCGCCGCTCATTGCGTGGTGCCGCTGAGCGAGCTGCACCTGCGCGCAACGCGTGCGCGCATCGCCGCCGCGTGCACTCCGCCAGTCATCGATCCCCGGCTCGGCTCAATAATGCTGCGCGACGACCAGTGCTCGTCGGCGGCGCGGGTTGCCCGCGCGATGTCGCGCGACGGCGGCTGTCTTCTCGCCGACGACGTCGGTCGCGGGAAGACGTACGTCGCCCTGGCGATCGCGCACCGCTTTTCCCGTCCACTGGTCGTGGCGCCGGCAGCGCTCCGCTCCACCTGGGCGGACGCGATGCGCCGTGCCCAGGTACCGTGCGCGTTCGCGTCGCACGAGGAGCTCAGTCGCGGGCGGCACCCCAGTGAGCCCGCGGACATCATCATCGTCGACGAATCCCACCACTTTCGCTCGACGACCGCCAAGCGGTACGCCGCGCTCGCCGAGCTGTCCGCCGGCGTGCGATTGCTGTTGCTGTCGGCGACCCCACTGCAGAATCGAGCGCGCGATCTCGCGGCGCAGGTGGCCCTTTTTCGCGGCGGACGGGCGTTCGCACTCGACGCGATGGCGCTGGCGTCGTTCGTGGTGCGCAGCGCGTCCGGCGACTCGGGGGCGCTCCCGGCGGTGGCTCCGCCCACGTGGATCCATCCGGCGGCCGATGACGGTGCGGTGCTCGAGGCGATCCTCGCACTCCCGGCGCCGGCTCGTCCCGCCGATGGCGGCGACGCCGGGGTGCTGCGCACGATCGGCCTCGTCCGCGCATGGGCGTCGAGCGGCGCGGCTCTCCGCGCCACGATCCGCCGCCGCCGGCGCATCGCCGCGGCGATCGAGCAGAGCACTGGCGAGGGACTCGTGCCCACCCGGCGCGAGCTGTCGGCGTGGCAGGGAGGAGACGACGCAATTCAGCTCGCGTTCGCGCCCGTGCTCGTCAGCGGCGCCGCCGACGCGACGCGAATCGCCGACCTGCTGGACGCCGTCTCGAGGGAGCACGCCGCGCTCGCACGGCTCGATCGTGTGATCGCCGGCCGCGCCGATGCCGACGACGCGCGTGCCAGGGTGCTGCTCGGCATTTGCGCGGCGCATCCGGGCGAACGGGTGCTGGCGTTCACCGAACTCGCGAGCACCGCCCACGCCTACTTCGCTCGCTTGCGGAATGCGCCCGGCGTGGGACTGCTCACAGCCAGCGACGCGCGGATCGCCAGCGGACGCCTGGCGCGCGACGCGTTGCTGTCGCGATTCGCACCGCGGGCACGTGGCGTCGCGGCGCCGGCCGAGCGCGAGTGCGTGTCCCTGCTCATCACCACTGACCTGCTCTCCGAGGGCGTGAACCTCCAGGACGCGAGCGTGGTGGTGCACCTCGATCTGCCGTGGAATCCTGCACGCCTGGCGCAGCGGGTGGGCCGAGTGCGTCGCCCCGGGGGGTTCCCAACCGTGCACGCGTACCTCGTTGCTCCGCCGGCCCGCGCCGACCTGCTGCTCGATGTGGAACAGCGGCTGCGCCGCAAGCTGGCCGAGACAGTGGGGACGATCGGTGCGGGCATCCAGATCATGCCCCACCTCGCATCGGATTCAGTGAGCCAGCCCGCAGACGTCGGTCGAGCGGCGCTCCTCGGCGAGACGGCGGAGCGCGTCGCCGGCTGGCGGCGGCGCGCCGGATCACGTGTCTCGCGCCATCAGCTGCGCGCGATGGTCGCGGGGGTGGAGTGCGCGGAGCGCGGCTGGCTCGCCGCGCTGGACGACGGTCGCCTGCTCGCCTCGATGAGCGACGCGCCCGCCGACACGGACCGCTCGGTGGCGCGCGCGGTCAGCCTGTGCGAGGGCGCGCCTCGAGCCCTGGCATCGCGCGAAGCCAGTGAAATGTTGGTCCGATGCGAGCGCTGGCTGACCGCCGAGCGGGTGGCCCACGAGAGCGGATCGGCACCCGTGACGCTCGCGCTGGACGTCGAGCTCGATCGACGCATCGCGCGGGCGCTCGAACGCGCGCCTCGGCACCTTCGTCCCGCGATCGCCAGCCTCGCGTCGCGCCTCGTCGCGGGCCTCGGCGCGTCCCGATCGCTCGGGGCGGAGCGAGCGCTGCGACACCTGCTCGATGCCAGCGTGCCCGACGCCAATTGGGGATGGCTGCAGCTGGCGGTGGAGGTGGTATCCGCTCGTGCGAGCGAGCGCGACGGCGAGAAGCGGGGAGCGCACATCGTCGCCGTCATCTCGCTGGGCCCGTAGCAGGGTCGAGCATGGCCTTGATCCTGCACTCGTCCGGCCCGCGTGACCCTCCTCGACAATGCGACCTCACTCCTTCGCGTGCACCTCGGTGGCGCGGTCATCGGGCTGCCTGCCAGCGCGGTCCGCGAAGTCGTGCGCGCCGTCGCCATCACGCCGATGCCGGGCGCGCCGGCGATTGTGGAAGGTGTGGTGAACGTTCGGGGCCAGCTCGTGCCCGTGGTTGACGTCCGACGACGGCTCGCGCTTCCGCCCAGGGCGCTCGACCCGGACGAGTTCCTCGTCGTGCTGCTCGATGGCGCGCGTACGCTCGCCATCCGCGTCGACGAGGTGGACGACCTGGTGGAGATCGACGCCGATGCCGTGGAGGCGTCTGTCGAGCTGTCGCCAGCGTTGCGCGGGCTTGCAGGATTGGCGGCACGGGCGGACGGCGCGCTGGTGATCTACGACCCCGGTGCGTTCATCGCCCAGGGCGAGGCGGAAGCACTCGACGCGATGCTGGCGAGATCCGCGTGATGGCGACACGCGCACGCACCGCCGCGACCGTGCGCGCCGAGGGCTGGACCGATCCCGCGTTCGCCCGCGTCGCCGAGGTCGTGCACCTCGTCTCGGGGCTCGTGTTCCCGCCCAACCGGCAGCCCGCGGCGGAATCGGGGATGCGCCGAGCGATGTCGTCGCTCCGCATCACCGACCCGGAT
>JBBQDE010000012.1:0-16458 GCA_038319425.1 Gemmatimonadales bacterium | reverse complement strand
GCTGTACGCCGAGATCACGGACGAGATGCTGGTGGCGGGTGCCATCGACGAAACGCACCTGCGCATCACCCGGGAGCTCGGGTTGCGGTCGGCGATGGCGGTGCCGCTCACCGCGCGTGGGCAGACGTTCGGCGCGCTCACGCTCGTGACCGCGGAATCACGACGCCGCTACACTACCGAGGACCTTGCTCTGGCGAGCGAGCTGGCGCGGCGTGCCGCACTTGCGGTGGACAACGCGCGCCAGCACCACGCGGCGGTCGAGGCGCAGCGCCACGCCGAGGCCGCCAATCTGGCCAAGTCGGAATTCCTCGCCGCGATGAGCCATGAGCTGCGCACGCCGCTCAACGCGATCGCTGGCTACGCGGACCTCCTCCTCGTTGGAGTTCGTGGCCCGCTCACCCGCGACCAGCGGGCCGATCTGGAACGCGTGCAGAAGGCGCAGCGCCACCTGAGCGGCCTGATCGGAGAGGTGCTCAACTTCGCCCGGGTCGAAGCGGGGCGAGTCCAATATCGCGTTGCCAGCGTCCCTGTCTCCAGCCTGGTCGTGGATCTCCAGGGGTTCGTCGATCCGCAGCTGCAGGATCGCGCCTTGTCGTTTCACTGCGAGTCGCCCGCGGACCATCTCGCGGTTCGCGCCGATCCGGAGAAGGTGCGCCAGATCCTCATCAACCTCATCTCGAACAGCGTCAAGTTCACCCAGCGGGGCGGACGAATCGATGTGCGGTGCCAGCAAGCCGCCGACCGCGTGCTCATCCAGGTGACGGACACGGGGATCGGCATCCCACCGGACCGCCTCGAATCGGTGTTCGAGCCGTTCGTCCAGATACATCGCACGCTCACCGAATCGTCAGGAGGGATCGGTCTGGGACTCGCGATCAGCCGCGACCTCGCTCGGGGGATGGGCGGCGAGCTCACCGCCGAGAGCGCCCAGGGCGTGGGGAGCACCTTCACGCTGAGCCTGCCCGCCGCTTGACGCTTGTCTCGCGCCGCCAGGGCGCGAGCAAGGAAGATCGGCCCGGCGCTCGCATGGGCGAGCCTCGGGCCGATGTCCTACTCGATCAGTCGTCGCACGTCACTCAGGCGCTCACACTGGCACAGGAGGTCGTACAGCTGTGCGTCGGACAGCTCGTCCCAGTGGGGCGGAATCGGCGCTCGGCGGCGACGCTCGGCGGCGCTGCGAAATGCGAGCCAGCCGTGTCGCAGGTTGTCGTGCACCGTCACCCGGGGCTGTTCGCGTAGGCGCCGTTCCCCGGTCGTCCGTTTCTTCCCGCGCCGCTGCCGAACCTCGCGCCGCTCGGCAAGCGTGGGGTGGACCTCCCACGCCTGCCACTCCACGCCCGCGGAATCGCGGAACGTCCGATGACTCAAGCGACCCGGCTTCGGCGGCGACGTCGGAGCAAACCGATCAGCGCGAAGGCCGAGGGACCGGCGAGCAGGGCCAGCGTCGACGGCTCGGGGACCGTGGTCATTGGAGCGTTGGAGCAGACCGTCGAGATGACGTTCTGGTCCAGGGTCACGGCTCCGTTCAGCGCGATGGCTCTGCCGCACGTGATCGTTGCGCCGGTTTTCAGGGTTGCGCTCGCATTCGCGAGAATGCTGCCCCGGAACGCCGTCGTGGTGCCGAGCGTGGCCGAACTCCCCACTTGGAAGAATACGTTTGGCCCGAACAGGCCGTCGATCCCGGTAATTGACGACGCACTGGCCGTGGTGAGCGTGCTGCCGATCTGGAACACGAAGCGCGAGTCGGCGTTGCCCAGGAAGTTCAGGAAGAGATTTCCCGTCAGCTGCGCTGACGACGCAAAGAAATAGACACCCGGGGTGAGCGTCATCCCGCCGAGGTCCATGCCGGTGAGGTTGCTCGTGAACGGGAGGGCGGCAAAGGTGTTGTAGGCGTTGGTAGCGTCCACCTGCGCCTGCCTCGCGACGGCGTCGGCGACGTGGGTGCCGCCGGTGATGATCAGGCCATTCGTAGTGGTCAAAGCGGATCCTGGCGACACTCCCAGATCGCCCACGATCGTGGTGGGGCCGGTGTTCGTGACCGCCGAGGCACCGAGGACGCCGAACGGCTGTGCCGATCCTAGCGCGGTCTGGGCGGAGAGCGTCGGGACGCCGCAGAGGAGCGCGGCAGCCAGGGGGAGCAGGAAGCGTGATGCGTGTGGAGCGTGCGTCGTGCGTGATGTACTCGACATTCGTGGTACGCCTCCGGTGAAGAATGAACCCGCTGGAGCGAACCCGAGTCGGTGACTGCCTTGCTGGACTGTTGGGCGAGAGACAGTGGTCTCGCGTCGGGCAGAGAAGAAGAGAGTAGCCGTCGCGGCACTGTGGACGGAAGCAATTTGTGAGCCATTTTGCATGAGCGCGCTTTGCTTACTCAAGATACCGTGGGCAGCACGTTTGGCTGCTGTCGTCGCTCTCTGCACGCGACGCGTGGTGTGAAAAACATGAGACAACATGTGGCACGCGAGCGACGATTGGAGCGGCCTCGACCGCAAGCTGTCAGAGCAGCCGCGAGCCGGGAAGTCAATGCTCCGGGACGTAGGGTGACGCCGCAGCTCCCCAGAGCTCGCGCAAGCGTGCGTCGCGCCCGCAGCCCCGGCGATAGGCGTCATACCGAGCGGGATTCCGATCCGCGAAGTGCTGGTGGTACTCCTCGGCGCGCCAGAACGGGGCATCCACCACGACCTCCGTCACAATCGGGACCTTGAACCGGCCCGACTTGTCGAGCGCCTCACGAGCACGGAGCGCCGCCGCGTGTTGCGCGGCGCCATGCGTGAAGATCACCGTGCGATAATCCGGTCCCCCGTCGCAGAACTGCCGGTCCTTCGTGATCGGGTCGATGTTATGCCAGTAGACGTCGAGCAGCTTGTCGTACGTCACCGTCGCCGGGTCGTATTCCACCAGCACCGTCTCCGTGTGCCCGGTCGTCCTCGTGTTCACCTGCTCGTAGGTCGGATTCTTCGTGTGCCCGCCGGCGTACCCCACGGTAATGGATGTCACGCCGGGTACGTGATCGAACGGGCGCTCCATGCTCCAGAAGCATCCGCCGGCGAACATCGCCGTATCGCGCGACGCGCGCGACGCGGCCGCTGGCGGTGCCATGTTGCCGACCAACAGCACGCGCGGCGAGTCCACTGCCGTCTTCGCACTGGTCGGCGGAATCGTGGCCGCGACCGACTGCGCCGAGTCGGTTGGTCTGCACCCTCCCGCACTCAACAGAAGCAGCAGCAGGCACGAGGTGGATGCGCGAGTCCTGTACATGGGATGTCCCGTCGTCCGTGGAGCCGTTCGAAGTGGCACATCGCGTGCCCGGACCGTGCATGCATTCGTCGTCGGCTCGTGAGTTTCAAAGAGCCGTTGAACCAGTAGCCCCGTGCGGCGGAACTGTTCCGTGCGTCAGGCTGCTTGTCGCTCTCCGGACAGCGCCGACGTGAGTGCCCCCTGTTCCGGTGGCCGTTCGTCGCCCCACAGCAGCAACAGCGCAAAGATGCCGTAGATCGGAAGATGGCCGACCAGCTCGCGCCAACCCAGGAAGGGAAGGGTGAGATTGAACGGGATCAGCGTGGCGAGAATGAGCAGGCGGACGTACGCGCCCGAGAGGAGAACCAATCCGATCGTGAGCTCGACGGTCCCGGCGATGAGCAGGAAGCTCGTGTCGTCGATCATCGACATGCCGATCGCGGGGAAGAAATTGAAATGGTGCTCGGCGAGAAACGCGAGACCCATCGGCACGTTCCAGAGTTTCTCGGTGAACGCGACGATGATGATGGCGACGGCCGTGCACACTCGCAGCACCGGCACGACGTACGGAATGAACCGGGCGATGGGCCGGTGCAACCGCTCCATCGCCATGTCGAAGGCGAGCGGCCCGCGACCCGTGACGAAGAGGAAGAACGCGACGCCGAGAATCTCGGTGTGCTCGAGTAGACGAGTCGGGCCGAACAGGAACACGCCCGCGAGCCAGAGCAGGCCGAGGGCCGCGGCGGCAGGACGCGCGAGCGCGCCATACACGAAGCTCAATCCGATCGCGATCTCAGCCAGGCCCAGCACACCACCGAGCAGGTTCACCGGCAGCTCGAGATTGGGAACGAAGAGCTGCCGGCTCACCCCGCCGACGAGCAGCGTGATTCCCATATGGACGCCGATCACCAGCGGCACCCACGAGAGCAGTTTCTCGTAGTTCTCCGCTGTCATGCCGAGCGTCATGGGGCCCGGCACGAGGCTGCGTCGCTTGAGTGCGCGCCAGACCACGAACGTCGAGGCCGCGATCCCGACGGCAACGGCCGTCGGGATCAGGCTCTCCGGAGTATTCCAGCGATCGAACTGAACCGGGAAACGCGCTTCGTCGGTGAACCAGCGCTCGTGCAGCATGGGGTGGTTGCCAAAGTGTGACCGCGGCGCGAGAACAGGTTGGACGCGGGTACGCACTCCTCGTCGGCACCTTCAGTGCCACGCGGCACCGTCTTGACCACCTGCGTCGCGACAAGCATTCGACTGGCCGCGGCGCACCGACCTGGAGAGACGAACCTACACCGGCTGCTCGATCGACCGGCTCTGCGGGTTGAAGAACTTCGGTCCGCTCTCGGTGATGTACAGACAGTCTTCATGACGGATGCCAAACTCGCCGTAGATGGCGATCGTCGGCTCGTCGCTGAAGCACATGCCCGGCGCGATCCGCGTCGTGTTGCCCCGCACGAAGTTCGTCCACTCGTGGCCATCGAGCCCGATGCCGTGGCCGGTGCGATGCGGCAGCCCCGGCACCTTGTAGTCGGGGCCGAAGCCGGCGGCGGTGATGACCTTCCGCGCCGCAGCGTCCACCGACTCACAGGTGGCGCCCACCTGGGCCGCGGCGAACGCCGCGTTCTGCGCGCGCTGCTCCACGTCCCACACGTCGCGCATGCGCTGCGTGGGCGTGCCGAACACCGATGTGCGCGAGATGTCCGCCACGTAACCCTCCACGGTGCAGCCGGCGTCGATGAGCACCATGTCGCCCTCCTTGAGCGCTTGTGGCTGCACGCTGCCGTGCGGAAAGGCCGTGTACTTGCCGAAGATGACGAGCGCGCCGTCCGCCTTGCCGCCGAGCTGTCTCGTCGTGGCGGCGATCGATTCCGACACCTGCTGATTGGTCATCCCCGCCTTCAGCGACGCGAACGTCGCGCCGATCGCCTGCAGGGTGATCTGGTTGGCCTGCTGAAGCAGCGCGATCTCGGCCGGTGACTTGAACATCCGGCAGCCAGCCGTCACCGGCGTCGCGCTGACGAGTTGCAGCGCGGGCATTTCCTGGCGCACGCCGTCGGAGATGAAGAAGCGAAGCCGCTCCTCGATGCCCACCTTCCCCGTCGCACCACGGTCGCGAAGGATGCCGGCGATCACGCGATAGGGGCTCTCGTCCTCCTGCCACACGCGCACGTCGGTGCCGATGCGGATGAGCTCCCGGGCCCGCTCCTCCTCGAAGCCCGGTGTTACCCACGCCAGCTCGCCGCGCGCCGGGATGACGACCGCGAAGGTGCGCTCGCTGTTTCCCCACCGGACCCCGGTGTAGTAGTACATGCTCGTGCCCCCTTCGAGCAGCATCGCGTCGATGCCGTTCTCGATCATCAGACGCCGCGCCTTCTCGATGCGGGCGTGGCGTTCGGCGTCGGTGATGGGGACGACCGGCGGGACCGATGGAGCGGCCGCGCTCGCGTCGGGGATGGCGAGCAACCCGGTTTGGCGTCCGAGGGTCGCAACGCCGGCCAGGGCGGCCGTCTGCGCGAGGAAGGTTCTGCGCTCCATGGGTCAGTTCGTCGCGTGGGTGTCGTGTGGGATACGAGAGCTGAAATGCTGCCGATCGGCGACGCGGACCGCAACGGGTGCAGCACCGAATGGCCTCGACAGTCGTACGACGCGGGACTATGATGATCGCGGCCACCGCCGAACGGCTCCTTCCGCCCGCATCCGTGACTCGAACTTCGGCCGATTGCTGGCGGTGCGCGACGACGGCAACGCTGGCACTTGCCCTGGTGCTGACTGCCTGTCGCGAGGCCCCGCCCATCCGACACGCGCTCGATCCGCTCGACGCGACCGAGATGCGCGCCGCGCAATCCGTGCTGAAGAATGCCGGTCTGCTCACGGCGGATCGGCGTGTCATGCTGCTCGATCTCAACGAGCCCCCCAAAGCCGACGTGCTCGCCGGCCTTCCGACGCCGCGCGAGGCATTCGTCGTGTTGTACGATGCGCGACGAAACACTACCGGAGAGGTCGTAGTGGACGTGAGCGCGCACGCGGTGCGGAGCTGGCATCCGGTGCCGGGCGTGCAACCGGCACTCGACGCGGTCGACGCGGGACTCACCGACTCCGTGGTCCGCGCGAGCGCCGAGTGGCGCGCGGCGCTGGCGCGCCGGAAGACGGCGACGCGCGACGTGGCGGTCTTTGCCTGGAGCGCGGGAGAGTTCGGCGCCGAGGATGCCACGCGCGGCCGGCTCGTGCGCGCGCTCACCTACGCGCGCGCGGCGCGCGACAACGAGATGGCGCGGCCCGTCGAGGGACTGGTGGCGTTGGTGGACCTGACGGCACGTCGCATCGTGCGACTCGACGACGCGCCGGCGGCACCGGTACCCGATGCGGCGAGTGAGCGGGACGCGTGGCGCGCGCTGCCCGCGCCAACGACGTCGGAAAGTCCGAGCCCCGCCTGGACGGACGCGACGTGGGCGGGAGCGGCGCCACGCGTCGACGGCCACGAAGTTCGCTGGCGGCGCTGGCGCTTTCGGGTGGCGGTTCGCCCGCGCGAGGGTCTCGTGCTCTACACCGTGCGATTCGACGACGGCACGCGCGAGCGCAGCGTCATGTATCGCGCCTCGCTCTCGGAGATGGTGGTGCCGTACGGCGATCCGGGCACGGGCTGGTACTTCCGCAACTCGTTCGACGCCGGCGAGCTGGGGATGGGCGCCGACGTGAACCGCCTGAAGCCCGGCGTCGATTGTCCGAGCGGTGCCGCGCTGGTGGACGCGACCATCGCGGACCGCGCCGGTGCACCGCGGCGCGTGCCAGGCGCGATCGCCATCTACGAGCGCGACGGCGGGCTGTCGTGGAAGCACGGGCCCAACGCTCGCCGCGCGCGCGAGCTGGTCGTGCTGTCGGTGAGCCACCTCGGGAACTACGACTACGGCTTCGAGTGGATCTTCCGAGAAGACGGGACGATCGCTCACCGCATCCTGCTCACCGGCGTCATGACACCGAAGGGGATCACGCCCGGCGAGAGCGACGCATCGTCACATGTTGTCGCCACAGGTGTAGCGGCCGTGCAACATCAGCATCTGTTCAACTACCGCCTCGATCTCGACGTGGATGCGACGTCGCCGAACCAGGTGGAAGAGGTGGAGACGCGAGCGCTGCCCGACGGTCCCGCGAACTCGCACGGCGGTGGCTTCGCGACGACGGCCCGCGTCCTGGTGTCCGAGGATTCGGCGCGGCGCCAGCTCGACTCTCACACCAGCCGCCGGTGGCGCGTGGTGAATCCGGCGTCGCACAACGGGCTGGGTGGCGCCACCGGCTACGAGCTGGTGCCCGGCGCGAACGCCGATCCGCTCATGGGAGAAACGAGCGCCGTGCGGCGGCGCGCCGGCTTCGTCGAGGCACACCTCTGGGCGACCGCCTACGCCGACACCGAGCGGTACGCCGCCGGCAAATACCCGAATCAATCGCGCGGAGGAGAAGGACTCCCGCGGTGGAGTGCCGCCAACCGGCCGCTGACCGCTGCCGACGTGGTGCTCTGGTACACACTCGGCGTCACCCACACGCCACGTCCTGAAGATTGGCCGGTGATGCCGGTGCACGAAGCAGGTTTCGATTTGGTGCCGGTCGGTTTCTTCTCGCGCAATCCGGTGCTCTCGCGGCCATGAGTGATGCGCTGGTGCAACGGCATTTGGCGACTGAACATGCGGCGTGTGAATTGCAGCGAGCGCGCTTTCGTCCCCGACGCCGCGTCGGTGCCGAGGCACGATTTCCCTCCCTTCACTGCAGGGGCACTCATGAAACGTCTCGCGGAAGCACTCGTCCTCGTCGCTGTCGCGGCGGTACCGGCGTATGCCGGTATCCCGGTGACGACGGCGCCGGAACCCGCCTCGATCGTGCTGCTCGCCACGGGTATCGGGGCGGTGGGCGTGGGCGCGTGGTGGCGGCATCGGCGCAAGTAGCCGGTCGCGGATTACACCATCGACATACCGGAGCGGCCACCAGATTGGTGGCCGCTTTGTCATGGTATCCGCTTTCGTGCGCGTTGCCAGATTTCTGCCGCGGCCTCGCCGAGGTCATCGATCGGTGATACAACTAGAGGGTGCGTCGGGCGGAAGCCGCCGACGCCCCTCCTCTCCTCCCCTCGACATGCGCAATCCAGGCAGGATTACCCGATCGTGCAGCACGATCGCGCTGCTGGCGCTGTCCGCCCGACCGACGACCGCCCAGCAGGTCGTTCCGCTCGGCCCGACTGTCTCCTCCACGCAATCCGCGAGCAAGACGCCGTCGGCGCCACAGCCGGCAACCGGTGGCGCCGCGCTCACAGCCGACGACGTGAACGCGTGGCTTGACGGCTACATGCCGTATGCGCTGAAGACCGGCGACATCGCGGGCGCGGTCGTCGCCGTCGTCAAGGATGGGCAGATCCTGACCGCGCGCGGCTACGGCTATTCGGACGTCGCCAGGCGCACGCCGGTCGACCCGGCCCTCACGCTCTTCCGCCCTGGATCGGTCTCCAAGCTGGTCACGTGGACAGCGGTCATGCAGCAGATCGAGCAGGGCAAGATTGACCTCGACGCCGACGTCAATCGCTACCTCGACTTCAAGATTCCGCCGCGCGACGGAAAGCTGGTCACGATGCGGAACCTCATGCAGCACACGGCAGGCTTCGAGGAGCAGGCAAAGGACATCATGTCGGGCGATCGGAAGAAAACGCCGACGTTCGACGTCCTGCTCAAGCGGTGGACGCCGACACGGATCTACGAGGCCGGCTCGACGCCGGCGTATTCCAATTATGGCGCTTCGCTCGCCGGCTACATCGTGCAGCGCGTGTCGGGCGAGCCGTTCGATTCCTACGTGGAGAAACACATCTTCGTGCCGCTCGGCATGATGCATTCCACCTTCCGGCAGCCGCTGCCGGCCGCCCTCGCGCCGCTGATGTCGAAGGGTTACAGCGTCGCGTCGAAGGATTCGACCCCGTTCGAGATCGTCGGACCTTCGCCCGCCGGCTCGCTGTCGTCGAGCGGTGAGGACATGGCGCGCTTCATGATCGCGCACCTCCAGGACGGCAGCTACCAGGGCAACCGCATCCTCCAGCCCGCGACGGCGGCGAAGATGCACGATTCCCCGCTGACGTTTCTGCCGCCGCTCAATCGCATGGAGCTCGGCTTCTTCGAGACCAACATCAACGGGCGTGAAGTCATCGCGCACCTTGGCGACACCCAGAACTTCCACACGTCGCTGCACCTGTTCCTGAAGGACGGGGTGGGCTTCTACGTCTCGTTCAACAGCCTGGGCAAAGGAGGCGCGGCCGGCGGCCTGCGCGGTGCGTTGTTCGAGGATTTCGCCGACCGGTATCTACCCGGCCGCGAGGCCGACGGCCGCGTCGACAGTGCGACCACCGCGACTCACGCTGCGATGATGGCGGGCTCCTGGGTCAACTCACGACGCGCGGAATCCAACTTCATCAACGCGGCCGGTCTCGTCGGCCAGCTGAAGGTCGGCGCGCGCAAGGGCGAGCTGGTGGTGCCGCTGCCGGGACTGAACGGCGAGCCTCGCCACTGGGTCGAGATCGCGCCGTTCGTCTGGCGCGAGAAGGACGGCCATCAGCGGCTGGCCGCTAATGTCGTCGACGGCAAGGTCGTGCGATTCAGCTTCGACGGCATCTCACCGTTCATGGTGTTCGAGCGGGCGCCCTGGTACAAGAGCGGCGGGTGGCTGCTGCCTGCTCTGCTAGGAGCGCTCGCGGCATTGACGCTCACCGCACTGGCGTGGCCGATCGCCGCCATCGTCCGCCGACGCTATGACGTAAGACTGGAGCTCGATCCGCGAGCGTTGCGCGCGTTTCGACTCAGTCGGCTCGCAGCAATCGCGATCGTGGGCGCGATGGTCTGTTGGGGCCTCACGATCGGGGTGCTCCTGTCCGACATCAATAAGCTGAACGCCAGCTCCGACCCCTTGATCCGCATCCTGCAGATCGTCGGTGCGATCGCCTTCATCGGCGGCGCCGCGATCCTGCTGTGGCACCTGTGGATCGTGTGGACCGGACGCCGGCGTTGGCCCGCCCGTGTCTGGAGCATCGTGTTGGCGCTGTCCGGGCTGGCGGTGCTGTGGGTGGCGGTCGCCTTCAAGTTGATCAGCTTCGGGGTGAACTACTGATCGGGTGGGTCGAGCAGGACGAGCAGGACGAGCAACCGAATGCACGGAACGGGCGGAAACACCGGAACGGTCGGATCAACTCCATCGACACTTGAGAATGTTGATCCGCCCGTTCGGCTTTTTCCGTCGTTTCCCAGAATTCTGTTGCTGCTTTCGATGCGGGCAGCGAAGTGTCGTTCGAACATTCAGCGGCGTTGCGCCGTTGCTGGTCCGCTCATCAACCAATAGCGTCGCGCCATGAAAACCATGCTGCTCGTCGTCGCGCTCTGCTTTGGCGCGGCGAGTCCGCTCGTCGCCCAGGGCGGCCCCCGTTTCGAGATCTCGTTCGCGCGATCTGCGCACGCCGCGCCGATCACCGGTCGCATCTACGTCGCGATCAGCCGCGTTGCCGATACCAGCGGCACGCCGATCAGCCGGAGCGGCGAGACGGGCGATCCGCTCTTCGGGCGGAACGTCGAGAACCTCGCGCCCGGCCAGAGCGCCGTCATCGACGTGGGCACGTTCGGCCATCCGGTGCAGAGCCTGCGCGACATTCCCGCCGGCGAGTATCGCGTGCAGCCGTTCGTGAACGTCTACACGAAGTTCGCGCGTGCCGATGGCCACACCGTGTGGCTGCACATGGATCAGTGGGAAGGGCAGCAATGGAAGACGTCACCGGGCAACCTTTACGGCAACCCGGTGCGGATCACCTACGATCCTCGGTCGTCGGCGCCGATCAAGCTCGTCGCTGACAAGGTCATCCCGCCCGTCACCCCGCCGGCGGACGACGCCAACGTCAAGCGCATCAAGCTCGAGAGCGCGATCCTCACCAAGTGGTGGGGACATTCGATCTCCCTCGGCGCAACGGTTCTCCTGCCGAAGGACTACGACACGCATCCGAATGTGAAGTATCCCGTCGTCTACCAGCACGGGCACTTCTCGCTCGCGGCGCCAGGCGGGTTCGGACGCACCGGCGGACGTGCAGGCGCCGTTGATTTCACGAAGTGGTGGCTCAGCGACAGCGCGCCGAGGATGATCGTCGTCACGCTCCAGCACCCGTCGCCGTATTACGACGACTCGTACGGCGTGAACTCGGCGAACAATGGCCCGTACGGCGACGCGATCATGCAGGAGCTCATTCCCGCCGTCGAGACGCGCTTCCGGGTGAAGCGCGAGCCGTGGGCGCGGATGCTCACCGGCGGCTCGACCGGCGGCTGGATCTCGCTCGCCCATCAGGTGATGTATCCCGACTTCTATGGCGGTGTCTGGTCGTTGTGCCCGGACGGCGTGGATTTCCGGTACCATCAGATCGTGAACGTGTACGCCGACACGAACGCGTACTGGGCGAACCGCGGGTCGTGGATGAAGATCGACCGTCCCGACAGCCGGCGTCCCGACGGCAACATCACGACGATGATGAAGGACGAGAACTGGTACGAGTCCGTGGTCGGTGACCATTCCCGCGGCGGCGGGCAGTGGGACATCTGGGAAGCGACGTACGGACCGGTCGGCACCGACGGGTATCCCGTTCCGATCTGGGACAAGCGCACGGGCGTGATCGACCAGCGGGTGGCCGCGTACTGGAAGGAGCATTACGACCTGCGCAGCATCCTCGAGACCCACTGGCCCACCCTCGGCCCAAAGGTGGCCGACAAGCTCAACGTCTACGTCGGCGACGCGGACAGCTACTTTCTCAACATGGGCGTCCACCTGCTCGACGCCTACCTGAAGACGACGACGAACCCGAAACACACCGGCGAGATCGTGTTCCAGCCGATGGCGCCGCACTGCTGGGGGCCGGGGCTGCCCGAGCTGCTTGGCAAGATGATCGCGCACATAGAGCGAACGGCGCCGTCGGGCGCGGATGTCCGGAGCTGGCGCTACTGACGCCTCGCTCGGTCTCGACGGCGCGGTCGACCGCGATCGATCAGCTCTTTCGCTTGGCGCTCTGACCGGATCCGGCATCGGCGACATCGTCGTCGATGTCGTGCGCGTGCTTGTCCACATCCTTCGCGAGGCGCGTCTTCTCGCTGTTCTTCTCCGCCTCGTCGTGCTGCTGGCGCCCTTCGAACAGGCGGTCCTTGCCGGCATCGTCGTGCTTGCGAATCTCGGCCGGATCGTGACCGGCCCCGCCGGCATGCGACGCCTGTTCGCTCGCGGTGTCGTTCGCCGTCTCGCTCGCCTTGTCGAGCTTCCGGTCGCTCGCGTCGTGCTTGTAGCCGCTGCCCTGGTCCGCCATTGCATGCCTCTCGCTGGTTGAGCCGAGGAGAGGGGCAACAGCCATGCCTAACTCATCGCCGGAGGGCCGTCGGCGCGACGAGTCTTGCCGTCCTGATGTAGTCGAGCTTCGGGAACATGCGCGCCAGGTACTTGTTCCCCTGCGTCGCGATCAGGTGGAACTTCGGATCATCGCCGTATTCGTCGTACAGAGAGTCGGCGACGCTCATCCCCTCGATGACACGGCCAATCGGTGCGAACTTCTCGGCGTCGAGTCCACGGTTGTCCTTCAGGTTGATGAAGAGCTGGTGCGTGCGCCCGTTCGGATCGAGCATGGCGAAGCTGAGCGTGCCGCGAGCATTCTTTTCCCGCCGCGGGTCGGCGGGGAGCGGCTTCTCCTCCCACTGCTTGTTGCGCTTCGGATCGTCGTTCGCGCCGAACTGCGCGATGAATCCGGGCAGGACGCGGAAGAAGCGATTGTCGTCGAAGAACTGTTCGCCGACGAGCTGGTAGAATCGATCGGCCCCGTTGGGCGCCCACGCGCGGTTCACCTCCACGACGAAGTTGCCGCGACTGGTCGCGAACGCGACGCGGAAAGAATCAGGGGTCGGGCCGAGCACAGGCTGGCGCGGCGCCTTGTCGGTGCAGGCGAGAGCGATCGTGCTCGCGAGTACCGGTATGATCAGTGCCGCAACGCGGAGGAACCTGGTCGGGAGAATCATTGCAGATATCTAGCTTGCCCGACACTGGTCTTCCATCGCGATGCCGGTTGGCCGCGACGGCAGTGTTCAGTCGTTCGGCGCGGCCAGGCGGCGCAGGAGCGACTCGTCTGTCACGGTGTAGCGCCCGCCGCCGAGCGACTCGATCGCACCCTGATCGCGAAGGGTTCGTAATCCGCGGACGACGAGCTCACGAACCGTCCCCAGGTCTTCCGCGGCCTGCTGTTGCGACGCGCCGAGGGTGAACGCGCGTCCTCCGCTGGCAGCGGAGCGAGCGAGGAGATGTACTGCCAGCCGGCCCAGCGTGGAGTGGCTTGTGTTGCGGTCGAGGCGCTCCACGAGTTGCCGCACGCGCGCCGCGCGCCGGGTCAGGAGCGCCAGCGCGAGTTCCGGTTCCGTGCGCACGACGTCCAGGATGGCGTCGCGATGCAGTACCAGGCAGCGCGTCGGCTCGCCGGCCATGGCTGTGGCGGGATAGGTCGTGCCTTCGAACAACGGCACTTCGCCGAGGCAGCCTCCACGCTCCTCGTCGCGGATGAAGATCGTTCGTCCATTGCTCTCCCGCAGCAGACGTACCCGCCCCGCAAGCAAGATGTACAACGACCGCGCCGGCGCGCCCGCGAGATAGAGGATCTCGTTGGTGGCGAAGGAACGTTCGAGGCTCGCGGCGAGCAGCGCCGTGCGCGCGCCCTCGCCGAGCGAATCGAGAATCCATGGATGGACGCCCGAATGCCGCGGCGGTGAGACTTTCGTCCCTGCGACGCGATGCCCGCTCACCTATCGTTGGGCTGGCGGCACAGGATCATCGCACTCACTCTCGCCGAGGTCTTCATGCGTACCCGAATGTTGTTCTCCGCGTCACTCGTACTCGTCACCTGGTCCGGTGCGGCAGCGCGAGCCCAGGATTCCAGCTTTGCCGCCATGCAGCGGCGAGGCAAGATGGCGATGGGCGTCGATCAATACACCTCCATCCACAGATTCGACGACCTGCCGGATGGCGGACGGATCGAGCTTCAGCGCGATCGCGACGACGCCGCCGGTGTTCGCGCCATTCGCCAGCATCTGAAGGATATCGAGGCGGCGTTCTCCACCGGCGATTTTACCACGCCGGCGTTCGTCCACATGCGCGACGTGCCGGGCACCACGGTCATGGCCGCCAAGCGTGCCGCGATCCGCTATCGGTTCAAGGCGCTGCCGCGAGGCGGCGAGCTGCGCATCACGACAGCCGATTCCCTGGCGCGGGAGGCCGTGCACCAGTTCCTCGCCTTCCAGCGGGGCGAGCATCATGCCGCCGGACACACGATGACCGGGAGCCACACTCCATAAATTCCCCGCGCACCCGGATGCATTCTATCTGCGCAGGTGCCGACTCTCGCCTCCTACGCGGATGCCCATGTACCAGCTCGCCCAACTGCGGCGTGCCGCGACCTTGCTCGGTATTCTGCTGCCGTCGCTCGTGGACGTCGGTTGCGCGGCGCAGCGTGCCGACCGCGACCCCACCACGCTGGTTGCCGCGATCAGCAGCGATCCCGGTCAGCTCAATTCGGCCATCACGACGAACGGCAGCGTGCATACCGCAGCCGGCCTCCTGTACGATGGGCTGGTAGCGCTGGACGACTCGCTCCGGCCGACGCCGGCCCTGGCTGAGCGCTGGGAGGTGGAAGACGGGGGACGCCAGTATCGCTTCCACCTTCGACAGGGCGTACGCTGGCATGACGGAACGCCGTTCCGCGCGGCGGACGTCAAGTTCACCTTCGAACAGCTGTTGATGAAGTATCACGCGCGCACCCGTGCCTCGCTGGGGGCGGCGTTGTCGAGCGTGGACGCCCCCGACGATTCGACGGTTCTCTTCACATTCCGGCGGCCGTACGCCTCGCTTCTCCGGCAGCTCGACGTGAGTGAGGCGCCGATTCTTCCCGAGCACGTCTACGCCGGGAGCGATCCGCTCCGCAATGCGGCCAACGTCGCTCCGGTTGGAACAGGCCCGTTTCGATTCGTCTCGTATACACCCCACAGCGAAATCCGCTACGCGGCGAATCCGGCGTATTTCCGTGGTCCTCCCTCGCTCGGCACGGTCGTGCTTCGCGTCATCCCCGACAACGAGACGCAGGTCGCGGCGCTCGAAGCCGGCGAAGTCGATTGGCTGTTTGCCGTGCCGGGGGCGGCACGCGCACGACTGGGCGCCGACCAGCGCGTGCGCCTCACGCACTCGTCGCAGGGTACCGGCGGCAGCAACTGCATCAGCACGCTCGGCTTCAACCTGGGTCGCCCGCTGTTCCGCGACCTGCGGGTGCGGAAGGCGATCGCCCATGCCGTCAACCGCCCGCAGTTCGTCGAGCGTGTCCTGTTCGGTGAGGGACGGGTCGCGGATGCGCCGATCTCCTCGGCCATCGTCTTCGCCCATGCCGGTGACCTGCCGATCGCGGCGTTCGATACGGCTGAAGCCTCGCGCTTGCTCGACGCCGCCGGCTGGCATCGACGTGGCGGCGAAGTGCGCTTCGCGCACGGAGTCGCCGGTGTGTCCGACGGACGCGCCTTCACCATCGGCTTCAAGGGGATGCCTGGCCAGATGGTGTACGGCGACCTTCTTCGCGCGCAGCTCCGCAGCGTCGGCATCGACCTCCGGCTCGAACCGCTCGAGCCGGCGGTCTTCGGCACCGCGGTCTTCACGGCGCGGGATTTCGACACGGCTATCGGCGCGTACTGCAACGGGCCTGATCCCGAGATCGGCGTTCGTCGCATGTACGTGACATCCAGCATCGCGCCGGTGCCCTTCTCCAACATGGCCGGCTACCGCAATCCGGCGATGGACGCGCTGTTCGACAGCGCCAGCTCGGCACTCGACCTGAACGAGCGGCGACGGCTCTATCATCGGATCCAGGAGATCGCCGTGCGCGATCAGCCGTACGTCTGGTTGGTGGAAACGACGAACACCCAGGCCTACTCGACGCGGTGCCACGGGTTCGGCAACATCTCGCACTTCGCTGCCGCGGCGCAGTGCTCGAGGTGAACGCTCGATTCGTCGCCGAACGTTTGCTGCAGCTCGTGCCGACGGCGCTCGCGATCATGATCATCAGCTTCATCCTGATCCACGTCGCACCCGGCGACCCGGTGGTCACGCTCGCGGGGGAGCACGGTGACGCGGCGTACTACGCCTTCATGCGCCATCGATTCG
>JBBQDE010000011.1:0-16730 GCA_038319425.1 Gemmatimonadales bacterium | reverse complement strand
ACGAGATCCTGCTCGCGACCTTTCGGCAGCGCGGCGCGTGGGACCGGCTGAAGGAGAACGCCACGCATCTCGTGTGGCGCGTGCTCTGAGCCTGGGTCGTAGGTTCCTGCTCGTTCCGCTGGTTCCCTGCATTCGGTTCGTCGGTCAGGCAGGCCCGCTCTGCGGTGGACGACACATTATCGGAGAGTTCGCGACACCAGGCGCTGAGCGTGGACGGAAGGACCGGAATGAGCGGATTCAGGCGATGTGGGCATGAGTCGGGGATCGTCCCCTCTTCCTGTTTCATCCGGACCCGGCTGCTCGTCCATGAGGTAGCGATCCTTCCGAGGAGCCTTCGTGTCGCCCGTGCCATCCACTTCGTCCGCCTCCTGCCCCCACGATCTGGGGCGGGGCACCACCGTCTGCCTTCGCTGCCGCCAGGAGAGCAGGGACGCTGCGCGCGCGCACCAGCAGCGCATGGTCGCACTGGGCGGCGTGATCGTCATGGCGTTCATCGGCCTGTACGTGATGGGCGCCAGCGCGGCCAACGCGTGGCGCGCCGCGAAGAGCGATACGGCGCACGTCCAGCCACGCGCGAGCGTCGTCGCATCGAGCGTCGGCGGCGCCACCGACGTGAAGCAGCAGGGCGAATCGGCGGCCGCGGCATCGACGCCATCTGCCGCGCCCGCGTCACCGGCTGTCCTGGTCTCCATGCCCGCCGCGACCGCACCACCCGCCACCCCGATTTCCCCGGCGTCGGTGGCATGGCAGGCCCCCGTGCCGCTGATCGTCCATGAAGGGCGCACCACGCTTCCCGACAGCCTCGTGGCCGAGCGTGGCGGTGACAGCGTGAGCGTGGACTTCGACACGCCAGCCGCCAGAACTCGCCGCCGCGACAAGTTCGAGGGCGTGATACGCCGCACGCTCCCGCTGGTGTACGGGGCGCCGGTGGATTCGCTGCTGCGGGCCATCCCCGCCGGCGGCATCGTCGGCGATGCCGACCTGCTCGAGGAGCTTCCCACCCGCGGCATTCACCTGAAGGTGGCCGACGGCTGGACGCTCGACCTGTGGCCGGAGACCCGCGCCGGTCAGGACGGCCCGTTGGTGGTGGGTTATCGGGCGAGAATCAGCAAGGACGGGGCGCTGCGCTGACGGGGCAGCCGGCGGGCTTCGCCCGTGGCTTTACGGGGCGCTCCACGCCGCCCGTTCCCATAAGGCACGAGCGTAGCACGCGCCGGCCTAGTATTTCGCCAGGTAATTGTCGAGTTCCCACGCCGACACCTGCGTGATGTATTCGCGCCACTCCTGCCGCTTGGCCGCCAGAAAGTGCGACGTGATGTGCTCGCCGAGCGCCGCCTTCACCACGTCGTTCTTCTCCAGCTCGTCGCACGCCTCGTTCAGGTCGTGCGGCAGGTCGTCGATGCGCAGCCGGCGCTTCTCGCGGTGGCTCATCTCCCAGATGTTCTCGTTCACCGGCTCGCGATAGTCCGCCTTCGTGCGGATGCCGTCCAGCCCCGCGGCGAGCATCACGGCGAGCGCGAGATACGGATTCGCCGCCGGGTCGGGCACACGATGCTCCACCCGCGTCCCCAGCCCGCGGCGCTCGGGGATGCGCAGCATCGGCGAGCGGTTGCGCATGCTCCACGCGACGTTCACCGGCGCCTCGAAGCCCGGCACCAGCCGCTTGTACGAGTTCACCAGCGGGTTCGTGATGGCGGTGGTGCCGCGCGCGTGACGCAGCAGCCCGCCGATGTAGTGCAGCGCGTCGAGGCTCAACTCCCACTGCGAGCCCTTGTCCCAGAACGCATTCGCCTTGCCCTTGAACAGCGACTGATGCGTGTGCATCCCGCTCCCGTTCTGCCCGAAGATCGGCTTGGGCATGAACGACGCCGCGAGGCCGTAGCGCTGCGCCACCACCTTCACCACGAACCGGAACGTCGCGATGTTGTCGGCCGTCGTCAGGGCGTCGGCGTACCGGAAGTCCACCTCGTGCTGGCCGTGCGCCACCTCGTGGTGCGCCGCCTCCACCTCGAACCCCATCTGCTCCAGGTCGTCCACGATGGAGCGTCGCGCTTCCTCGCCGAGGTCCACCGGCGCGAGGTCGAAGTAGGCGCCGACGTCGTGCGTCTGCGTCGTCGTCTCGCCATTCGGGCCGCGCTTGAACATGAAGAACTCGGCTTCCATCCCGGCGTTCATCGTGTAGCCCATCGACGCCGCGTCGGCGATCACGCGCTTGAGCGCGCCCCGCGGGTCGCCGGAGAAGGGCGAGCCGTCGGCGAGGTTCACGTCGCAGATGAGCCGGCCGACCCGGGACTCCGGATCGCCCCACGGAAAGATCCGGAAGGTCGAGAGATCGGGCGCGAGGAGCATGTCGCTCTCCTCGATCCGCACGAATCCCTCGATGCTCGAGCCGTCGAACATGATGTCGCCGGCGAGCGCCTTCTCGAACTGGGACGCAGGGATCTCGACGTTCTTGTTGACGCCGAGGATGTCGGTGAACTGCAGGCGGAGGAAGCGGACGTCGAGCTTCTTCGTGATCTCGAGGACGTCTTTCGCCGACGCGTTCTTCAGGTCCGGAAGCAGGGCGCGGGATTGGGGCACGCGCGAATGCTCGTTGGGCGCGGCGGCGGTGTCAATTCGCGCCCGCCCGAATTCGGCATATCGCTTGCCTCGACTGGTGTCCGCCTGCCCCAGGCCCCAGGGGCGCACGTGGACTCATTCCCAGGTGAAGGATGATGATGAAGATCTCCGAGCTCATGACGAAGAATCCGTGCACCGTCACGCCCGATACACCGGTGTCGGAGGCGGCGCGCCTCATGAAGGAAGAGAACGTGGGCATCGTGCCCGTCGTTGAGCGCGTCGGCGGCGGCGAGACGCGAGGTCGCCTCGTGGGCGTCGTCACCGACCGCGACATTGCAGTGCGCCACGTTGCCGAAGGGCGCGCGGTGGACTCGCCGGTGCGCGACATCATGTCGGGCGGCGTCAGGACGGCGGGCCCCAACGACAGTGTCGAGTCGGTGATGGTCCTCATGGGCCGCGAGCAGCTCCGCCGCATCCCCGTCATCGATGAACGCGGCTCGCTGGTGGGTGTCGTCTCCCAGGCCGATCTCTCCCTCAAGGCGAGAGACCCGCTAAAGGTGGAGAAGACGCTGGAGCAGATCAGCCGCCCGGGCGGAAACCACCAGAGCTGACGTGACGACGGGCGGTGGCCACCGGCGTCACCGCTCGCAGCTCACCGCGGTTAGCTTCCGCGCGTGACCATTCCGACCTCCACGCCCGGCACCTGCCCCTCATGCGGCGCGGCCGCTTCGGGCCGATTCTGCTCCAGCTGCGGGACGGCGCTCGCCGGAGCCGCCTGCGCGTCGTGTGGCGCGCCACTCACCGTGGGCGCGCACTTCTGCCATCGCTGCGGCACTGCCGCCGGCGCGGCTGGCTCCGGCATGGCTCGCTCGCCCGGCGTCGGGAACGCGCTACCCTGGGCGGTCGCCGCCATCGCGCTCGTCGCCCTCATCGCCCTCGTCGCCGGGCAGCGATTCGGCGCTCGCCCCTCGGGCACGGCCGATGTGCTGGACGGCGCGAACGCGCAGGGGCCCACGCCCATCACCGCCCCCGAAGCCGCCGCTGGGGGCATGCCGCGCGCACCGGACATCAGCCAGCTCACCCCCGCCCAGCGCGCCGAGCGGCTGTACGACCGGATCATGACCGAGGCAGAGGCGGGAAAGACGGACAACGTGCGGACCTTCCTCCCCATGGCCATCGCGGCATACGAGATGATCGCCCCGCTCAACCTGGACCAGCGGTACGACCTCGGCCGCATCGGCGAGGTTGGCGGCGACACGACCCTCGCCCGCGCCCAGGCCGACACGATCCTCCGCGAACGGCCCACCCATCTGCTGGGCCTCATCCTCGGTGCCAAGGCGGCGCGGATGGTGGGCAACGAGCCGCACGCCCGTCAGTTCGACGTGCGTCTCCTCTCCCTTGAGCCGCGAGAACGCTCGGCCGGCTTGCCGGAATATCTGCTCCACAAGAACGACATCGACCTGGCGTTGGCCGCCGCTCGAGTCAAAAAGTAGCGCCTTTTTCTTGCCCCCATGGCGCCATCACCGCGCCGCCATGGAGTGTACGAAGAGCAGTCCTCTCCGTCCTCTGCGCCCTCTGCGGTTCAGGCACGGCCGGCGCGCGCGCTCACGTTGCTCGCGCGATCAGTCGATACTCGGGCATGACCGCTTACGTGAGCCTCGCCATGCCGACGGACCCCTCGCTCGCCACCCTGCCCCCCCGCATCCCCATGCGGCCGGAGCCCGCCCTCATCCCGCGAACCGCCGCGCCGGCACAGCCGCGTGTCCTCATCGTGGACGACGAGGAGACCATCCGCACGGCGCTCGCGCGCTTCCTCCGCGGGCGCGGCTATGAGGTCGAGGTCGCGGAGTCGGGCATCGCCGCGCTCGTCATGCTCGAACGCCAGCGCTTCGTGCTCATGGTGTGCGATGTCCGCATGCCAGGAATGACGGGGTTGGAAGTGGTGCCGGAGGCGCTCCAGCTCGATCCCGAGCTCGCGATCCTCATGCTCAGCGCCGTCAACGACGCGCCCACCGCGACCGACGCGCTCTCGCACGGCGCGATGGACTATCTCGTGAAGCCGATCGAGCTCGTGGACCTCCAGCGCGCCGTGGAGCGCGCCACCCACCGCCGCCAGCTCGAGATCGAGCGGCGGCGAGTGGAGCTGCACATCCGCGACGAAGTCGCGTTCCGCACCGTGGAGCTGGAGAAGGAGAAGGCCGCCCTGCACGCCCTCACCATCGGCGTGGCCGAGACCCTCATCAACGCCATGGAAGCGAAGGACGTCTACCTGCGCGGCCATTCCAGCCGCGTCGCCGATCAGGCGGCGTCGATCGCCGAGGCGATGGGGCTCGAGGCGGACGTGGTGGAGAACGTGCGCCTCGCCGGCCGGCTGCACGACGTCGGCAAGATCGGGATTCGCGAGGACATTCTCAACAAGCCCGGCACGCTCACCGTGGAGGAGTTCGAGCACGTGAAGGACCACGTCCGGATGGGCATGGAGATCCTCACGCCGCTCAAGCACATCCCCGTCGCGCTCGACTTCGTGCACGATCATCACGAGCACTGGGATGGCGGCGGCTACCCGCGTGGGATCGCCGGCAACCAGATCACGATCGGCGGCCGCATCCTCGCGGCGTGTGACGCGTTCGATGCGCTCACGTCGCGGCGTGCCTTCCGCGACGCGATGGATTCACAGGGAACGATCGCCTATCTCGAAGCGAACGAGGTGGGCCGCCTGCTCGACCCGGAAGTGTTCTCCGCCCTCAAGATCGTCGTGCAGCGCCGGAAGTCACTCGTCTTCATCGACGACCGGCACGCCTGACGCCGCACGGCGTGGAGGGCGGTCGTTCGCGCCGCGCCCCGCCGTCCGCCTCAATGCTTGTGCGACCGGGCGTGCGTGACCCAGCTCACCACTTCCGCCACGCGCTTGCCATGCTGCCGGGCCGCTGATAGGTCGGCCTCGCTCGGCGCGTCACCACCGACGATTGCCGGCGTGCCGGCCGCGGCGGCGCCGGCGTCCGCCGTCGCCTCGGCGTACCCCGGGGGAACGAGGATCATGCCGAGATGCGCCATCGGTGTCATGATCGACCAGAGCGTGGTCTCGTATCCGCCGTGCCGGGTCGCCGCCGGGGTGAACGCCGCTCCCACCTTGTTCACCAGCGCACCTCGGTGCTGCAGCGCGTCTGTCTGATCGAGCACGTGACTCATCTCAGCCGCCACGATCCCGTAGCGTGTCGGCGCGCCGAGGATGAGCCCATCGTACTCCGCCAACGCACTCACGTCGGCGAGTGTCCGGTATCTGCCCGCGAGCGCCTCTCGGCTGCGCGTCCACTCGGGGTGCGAGGCGATGTCGCTCGCTGGCGAGAGATCGTCGATGCGGCGAACGTCCACCTCGACGAATCGCACCGACCTGGCGCCATCGGCGATAGCGTCGGCCAGCGCGGCGGTGTGTCCGGTGCGGCTGTAGAACAGAACGAGAACCTTGGGCATCGTGGCGGTGTCGAACGTGAAGATGATGGTTTCCAACGTTACACGCGTACGCCGCGTTCGGCGGCGGCCCGCGATGAATCGGTGACGAGTCGAGTGGCGACGGCGAGATCCAGCGTTACTCCCCGGCGAGCCGTATTACTCTCGATGCTGTCGCCCTTGCTGGTCTCCTGCCGCCGAGCACTCGTTGTGCTGCTGGTCGTTCCCGTCGCGTCGTACGCGCAATCGTCGGGCGCCGGTGCCGCGCCCGACACGCTGCGCCTGTCCGTCGATGAGGCGGTCTCCATCGCCCTTCGCCGGAGCGACGAGGTCGGCGTCGCCGCCGCGCAGGTGGACGTCGCCGACGCGCAATACGGCGCCGCGCGCGCCAACGTGCTCCCGCAGCTCCGCTTCAGCGGCTCCTACCTGCATGTGTACGAGAGTGCACGCGGCCAGGCGGTCGGTTCGGTGTTCAATCAGCCGAACACCTATTCCGCCGCCGCCAACCTCTCCCAGACGCTGTTTCAGGGGGGCAAGCTGGTGTCCGCCGCGCGCGCCGCGAACGAGCTGCGCGAGGCGGCGCGGTTCGACGAGCGGGAGCAGCGCGCCAACGTCACGCTGCTCGTGCAGCGCGCGTACCTCCAGGCGCTCTTCGCCGATCGCATTGCCGAGCTGCAGCAGCGGAACCTCGCGCTCGCGTCGAGCCGCGTCGTGCAGGTGGAGCAGTTCGAGCGCGCGGGCCAGGCGGCGCGCTACGACGTACTGCGCGCCCGCGTCGAGCGCGCGAACATCGAGCCGCTCGCCATCCAGGCGCTCAGTGACCGCGAGCTGGCCGTGCTCGAGCTCAAGCGGGTGCTCAATCTCCCGGTGGAACAGCCTGTCGCGCTGGTCAGTCGCATCGATCCCGTCGCGGCCGCCGCGCTGCTCGGCGCAACGGACGAGACGACCGCCGTGGCCGAGCGCGCCGCGGTCCGGTCGGCTGAGCTGAATCTCGCGGCGCGGCAGCTCGGTGTGCGCGTCGCGCGCGCCGACTACTTCCCCACGCTCACCGCCTTCTTCCAGTCGGGCTACCAGGCGTACCCGCCACCGGGCTCGGGATTTCCCACGACGCGCGGTACCCTGTCCGACACCAACTGTCCCGCGGGATCAGCGGCCACCCTCCGGTGCCAGAACGGCGGCTTCTTCTCCGATCGGCAGGCGGGACTCAACATCTCCTTTCCCGTCTTCGACGGCTTCCGCGTGAAGTCCAACGTCGATCTCGCGAAGGCGCAGACACGGTTGGCCGAGCTCCAGCTGCAGCAGCAGCGCGAGGCGGTGTCGCTGGACGTCGCCCGCGCCCGGGCCGAGCTGCGGCGCGCGCGCGCCGTGTTCACCGCGCGCCAGCAGAACTCCGCCGAGGCCGACGAAGCGTTCCGGCTCGCCACGCTGCGCTTCGCGCGCGGACTGAGCACGCAGCTCGAAGTCTCCGACGCGCAGCTGGCGCTGCTCACAGCCCAGAGCACCGAAGCGCGTGCCACGTACGATCTCTTCCTCGCGTCGGCCGACCTGGCACGCTCGCTCGGCCGGCCGATCCCGCTTCCGTCGGTGGCGACCACGCCACCGAACCCGCAATAGGCATCACGCCGTGAACCGCTCCATCCACATCGCCCATCCCGCCCGCCTCCCCAACGCGCATCGCGCGCTTCGCGCGCTGGCCGCGCTCGCCTGTCTCGCCGCGGGCGCGTGCTCCAGCGACGCGAAGGGCTCGCCCGCCGCGGGCGCCGCGCGAACCGGAGGCGCCGGGGCGACGAGCGACGGTCGCGTCGCCCCGTCCATCACGCTTGCCGCCAGCGACGTGGCCACGGTGGCGACGACGACGATCGAGGACGGCGTCGCGCTCACCGGCGACCTGAACCCGATCGAGACCGTGGACGTGCGGGCGCGGCTCGAGGGCGATCTGGTGGGCGTCTACGTTCGCGAGGGCGAACAGGTGGGCGCCGGCCAGCTGCTCGCGCGGTTCGAGGCGAGCGAGCAGGAGAGCGGACGGAAAAGCGCCGAAGCCGATCGCGCGGCCGCGCAGTCCGACCTCGCGAACGCCGAGTGGACGCACGAGCAGAATGCGCAGCTTCTCAAGGCCGGCGCCATCGCCCAGCAGGCGTACAAGAACTCGCAGCAGGCCGTCGCGTCGGCGCACGCGCGGGTGGCCGCTGCGGACGCGCGCTTGAACGCGACCGGCAATCAGGCGCGCGACACGCGCGTGATCGCACCGTTGCCGGGCATCGTCAGCAAGCGGATGGTGGAATCGGGCGAGCATCTCGCCAGGGGCGCGGCGATGTTCACCATCGTGCGCAACGGCGTGCTCGAGCTGGCGGCGGCCGTGCCCGCGCGGCAGTCCACCGCGCTGCGCACGGGCCAGGTGGTTCACTTCGTCGCTGACGGACGCCGCTTCGACGGCCACGTGGCGCGGGTCAACCCGACGATCGACCCGTCGACGCGCGCCGTCACGGTCTACGTGCAGGTTCCCAATCCCGGCGGCACCATCCGGGGCGGCACCTTCGCCACCGGTCGCGTCGTGAGCCGCACCCTCACCGGCGTGCTCGGCGTTCCCACGGGCGCGCTCCGCCAGGGCGCCGAAGACGGCAAGCCGTACGTGTACCGCATCGATGGAAAGACGATCAACATCGCGCCCGTGCAGCTCGGGGCAGTGGACGAGCGGCTCGGGGTCGCGCAGGTGACCGACGGTCTCCAGGCGGGCGAGCGCGTCGTCGTCGGCAACGTCGGCACGCTCGGCCGCGGCATGCAGGTCACGATCGCCGGCCAGGAACAGGGCGCGCGGCGGCAGTAGCGCACCACGCGCCCCGATACTCGAACGGAAGGTACGAGCGATGTTTCTCTCCGACATCTCCATCAAGCGCCCGGTGTTCGCCACCATGATGATGGTGGCGCTCGTGGTGCTCGGCGTCATCAGCTACGACCGGCTGGCGATCGACGAGTATCCCGACATCACGTATCCCCTCGTCATCGCGCAGACCACGTACCCCGGCGCGTCGCCCGACGTGATGATGCGCGAGATCTCGAAGCCGATCGAGGAAGCGCTCAACACCGTCCAAGGGATCAAGGAGATCACCTCCACGTCCATGGAAGGGGTGTCCATCGTCCGCCTCCAGTTCAATCTCGGCGTGGACGTCGCGACGGCGCAGCAGGACGTGCAGGCCAAGGTGGCTGGCATCCGGCGCACCCTGCCGCAGGACATCCAGGAGCCGATCATCCGCCACTTCGACCCGAACGATTCGCCGATCATGGCGATCGCGCTCACGTCGGTGGAGCGGCCGATCCGGGAGATCACCGATCTGGCGAACGAGGTCGTGCAGACGCGACTCGAGTCGATCCCGGGCGTGGGCGGCGTGAACATCATCGGTGGCAACGCCCGGCAGATCCGCGTGCAGGTGGATCCGTCGGCGATGCGTGCCTATGGGTTGTCGCCGGCGACGCTCAGCGCGGCGCTGGCCCGCGAGAATCAGGAGGTGCCGGCGGGCCGCATCGAGGGGGGCATCACGGAGCGGCTCGTCCGCGTGACCGGGCGTATCGTGGACCCGAAGTCGTTCGGCGAGATCCCCGTCGCCATCCGGTCCGGCACGCCGGTGCGGATCAGCGACGTGGCCACGGTGGTGGACGGCGCCGAGAACCGGCGCACGGCGGCCGAGATCTTCAACGACACGACGAGCGCACCGGCGGTATCCCTGGAGGTGCTCAAGATCTCCGGCTCCAACACGGTGGAGGTGGCCGACGCCGTGAAGGCGATGGTCGCGGAGCTGGAGAAGCAGCTCCCACAGGACATCCGGATGACGATCATCCGTGACGACTCGCGCCGAATTCGCGAGTCGCTCGCCGACGTGCAGGTGTCGATCGTGCTCGGCGCGATCCTCACGATCATGATCATCTACCTGTTCCTGAACTCGTGGCGCTCCACGGTGATCACCGGGCTCACCCTGCCCATCTCGATCATCAGCGCCTTCTTCATCATGTGGGTGTTCAACTTCACCGTGAACACCATGACGCTGCTCGCCCTCTCGCTGGCGATCGGCCTCCTGATCGACGATGCCATCGTCGTGCGCGAGAACATCGTGCGCCACCTGGAGATGGGAAAGAGCCACGACGATGCCGCGCGCGAAGGCACGAGCGAGATCGGCCTCGCCGTGATGTCCACATCGTTCGCCGTCGTGGCGGTGTTCATCCCCGTCGCGTTCATGGGTGGGATCATCGGCAAGATCTTCTTCCAGTTCGGTGTTACCGTCGCCTTCGCGGTGCTCGTCTCGCTCTTCGTGAGCTTCACCCTGGACCCCATGCTGTCCAGCAAGTGGGCCGACCCCGAGGTAGAGCACGCCGTGAACGACGGCGGGGAGCACATGGCCGAGCAGCGGAAGAAGGCCAATCCGATCCGTCGCGTCGCGTTCGCGTTCAACGACTGGTTCGAGCGCACCGCCGACCACTACCCAAACTGGCTTGGCTGGGCGCTCGGCCACCGCCTCATCGTGCTCGGCGTGGCGGCGGCAACCATCGTGCTCAGCTTCATCATCATCCCGCGGCTCGGCTTCACCTGGATGCCCGACGTGAACGGGGACGAGTTCTCCGTGAGCTTCCGCACGCCACCCGGCTCGCGCCTCGAGTACACGCTCGACAAGGGGCGCGACATCTCGACGTTCCTGATGAAGCAGCCGGAGACGGACTTCACCTACCTCTCCGTGGGCGGCGGCTTCCGCGGCACGCCGAACCAGGGCAACATCTTCGTGGCCCTCAAGCACGGTCACAAGCGCACGCTGTTCGACATCCAGACGGATCTGCGCGGCAAGCTGCGCGGGATCCCCGGCGTGCGTCCGCAGATCATGGGGCAGTCGTCGATCTTCGGCGGTCGCCAGCAGCCCATCGTCGTGAACGTGCAGGGTCCGGAGGCGTCGCGGCTCAAGATCGCCGCCACGCGGACGCTCGAGGCGGTGCAGTCGGTGGCGGGTGTGGCCGAGCCCAACTCGAGCGAGGAAGGCGATATCCCGCAGCTCGATGTTCGCGTCGACCGGCAGGAGGCCTGGCGTGCCGGCCTGGGTGTCGGAAGCGTGGCGTCCACTCTTCAGCCCCTCTTCAGCGGCCAGCGCGCCACGACGTGGGAGGATCCGCAGGGCTTCACCCACGACGTCGTCGTGATCTTCCCTGACTCCCTGCGCGCGTCGGCCGACAATGTCTCGTCGCTCCCCGTCGCGAGCACCTTCACGGATGCACGCAACGGGCTGCCGTCCATGGTGCCGCTGTCGCAGGTGGCCGAGGTGCGCGCCGGCGTGGGGCCGCAGCAGATCGAGCGCCGGATGCTGGAGCAGCAGGTGCAGATCCGCGCCGGCGTCCTGCCGGGCTACGCCATGGGCGACGTCGCCGCCAATGTGCAGAAGGCGATCGCGTCGATCGGCCTGCCCCCCGGATATCACGCCGTCTTCACCGGTGACGTGCAGAATCTCGAGGAGACGAAGGGATTCGTGCTGAGTGCCCTGTTGCTGGCGGTGGTGTTCATCTACCTGATCCTCGCATCCCTGTTCGGCTCCTTCCTCCAGCCGCTGGCGATCATGATCGCCCTGCCGCTGAGCTTCATCGGCGTCGCACTGGCGCTGTTGATCACGCGCGGAAACATGAACGTGATGACCATGATCGGGATCATCATGCTCATGGGGCTCGTGACGAAGAACGGCATCCTCCTGGTGGACTTTGCCAACCAGCTGCGCGTGGGCGGTCATTCCCGCGCCGAGGCGCTGCTGTCGGCGGGACGGATCCGTCTGCGCCCGATCATCATGACCACCGTGGCGATGATCTTCGGCATGATGCCGCTGGCGCTCGCGCTCGGCGCCGGCGCGGAGGCGCGCGCGCCGATGGCGCGCGCCGTGATCGGAGGGCTCATCACCTCCACGCTGCTCACCCTCTTCGTCGTGCCGGTGATGTACACCTTCCTGGACGATTTGGGGAGCTGGGCGAGCGCGCGACTCTCCGGCCAGCCGCACGATGTGCCGGCCTCCGTGGGCGCGGGCGCGCCCATGCCGCAGCCCGCAGCGGGCGACTGAACGACGCGTCGGACGCGCCAACGAGCGGGACACCTGCGCGGAATCCGCTTGACGGATTCCGCGCTTTGCCTTACAAGCTCACTGTGTGAGAGTGGTCCACATTGCGTCGCGGTGAATTCGGCGACGAACGAGGGCTGGCGCCGCGCAACGATGCGCGGGGGGCACACGTCGTGCAGCGGCGGCGCGCGGACCGCGCCGCGACGTCAGGAAGGCACGCAGGTCCGACTGTCTTATCTCTTCAGGAGGCGGTAATGCCGCGCGGTGACGAGTTGAACGAATCGCTACGATTTTCCGATCGCGATGACGATGGCGACGATCTCGGCTACGGAAGTGGCGGGGGCGGCGGGGCCTCGTCGTACGACGATGACGACGAAGAGGACGGCGGCTGGACGACCCACAAGGACGACAGCGACGACCTGTGGGACAGCACGGACGACGCCGACGAGGAGGAGGAGGAAGGGGGGCTCGGGACCCCGGTCGTGGAAGGTGAGGAGGAGGACGACGAGAGCCCGTTGGTGGTGGCTCGCGCGCCCCGCTCCGGGGGCAGTGGTCGGCCAGTCTCCGGCGGCGGCGCGGGCGGCGCGAAGCCTGGCTCCGGCTCCCCGGGTGGGGCTGCGCGCCCGCCGGCGGGCGGCGGGGTCACTCCGTCCAAGCATCCAGCCAGTGCCGATCCGGGCAACCGCTCGTCGGTGAATCGCGGCTCGGCGTTCACTAGCGCCTCCACCGCTGGGAGCGGCGGCATGGGGTCGGGCGCCACGTCGGGAGGCAGCGGCCGAGCCGCCGGCAAGTCCGGCGGGTCGGCTGGCGCGTCGAAGGGTGGGTCGACCAACACGGCGAAGAAGAGCGCTGGGGGAGCCACGAAGACGGCCGGGAAATCGACCGCCCGGAAGCCGGCTGGCAAGTCGGCGGCGAAGAAGGGCGGCGCCGGGAAGTCGGCGGCGAAGAAATTCTCGGCTGGCAAGTCGGCCGCCCGGAAGGGCGCCATGAAGAAGGCGCCGGTGAAGAAAGCGGCAAAGAAGTCACCGGCGAGAAAGAGCGGCGTGAAGAAACGCATCGCCAGGAAGAGCGGCGCCAAGAAGGGCGGTGCCAAGAAGAGCGCCAAGCGCGGCGGACGCCGGTAGTCGCTGGTCGCTGATTTCGTGAGCGCGACGGGGTGTGGCCTTCGCCACACCCCGTCGTGTTTGCTTCCGTCCGTTGGTGCGCCGCTCTAATATCCCGGCATGAAGCCGGTTCCACTCGAGCGCCACGTGCTCGATGCCCTCCCGATCACCATCTACGCGGTCGATCTGGACGGGCGCATCACCTTTCTCAATCGGTCGTGGGCACGGTTCGCTCAGGCGAATGGTGCCCCGCAGCTGTGCGACGAGACCGGGGTGCTGGGCGCGTCGATCTGGGACGCCATCACCGACGCCGGCGAGCGTTCGCGGATGGAGCAGGCGATGGCCACCCTGCGCGAGGGACGCGCCACCTCCCTCACGTGGGAGTTTCCCTGCAGCTCGCCCACCGAGGAGCGAGTGTTTCTCATGCAGGTGAGCGCTCTCGTGGAACGCCAGGTGGTCACCGGATACGCGTTCTCCACGGTGGACATCACGCAGAGCCATCGCTCGCGCGAAGTGCTGATCGACACCGGAATGGCGCTCGCGCGCACCATCAGCGTGGACCGGGTGCTGCACGAGGTGTCGCAGCAGCTTCGCTACGCCATGGCGTGCGATGCCGTGGCCATCGCGCTCGCCGACGATGGCAGCACGACGCTCCATCTCGTGCACCATTCCGGCTTCACCGAGGATCCCGACGCGCTGGAGCGTCGGCTCACCGGCACGTGGATGGAAGCGCTCGCGTCGGGCGACGTGCTCACCCACACCCGGCACGACGGGCTCGAGATCACGGCGCCGATGACGAGCAGCGAAGGCGTGATCGGCGCCGTCACGCTCTCGCTCACGGCGCTCCCGCCGCCGCACCGCATGGACGAGTCGCGTCGGGTGCTCGCGACCATCGCGGCGGAAACCGCGGCGGCGATCGAGCGCGCGTGGCTCGTTCGACGGGTCGGGCACAAGCGCCGCCTCGAAGCGATCGGCGAGGTGTCGGCCGGCGTCGCGCACGAGCTGCGCAATCCGCTCTTCGGCATCTCGTCCGCCGCGCAGCTCCTGCGCTTCCGCGTGAGGGACGATCCCATCGTCGAGAAGAACGTGGGACGCATCCTGCGCGAGGTGGAGCGGCTCAACAGCATGGTGACCGCGCTCCTCGAGTACGGGCGGCCCAACACGATCCGCCTCGAAGCCGGCGATCCGGACGCGGTGTGGGACGAAGTGCTGGAGAATCAGCGCGGCCGCCTCGAGAGCCGCGCCTTGATCCTGCATCGCACGCGCACCGAGCCGCCCGCGAACTGCGCGCTGGATGCAGCCCAGCTCGCGCAGGTGTTCATCAACCTGCTCGTCAACGCCACCGACGCGGCGCCCGAGGGAAGCGACCTCACCCTCGAATCCACCACGCTCGCCGGCGGCGCTTGGCGCTGCCGCCTGCACAACGCCGGCGCCGCCATTCCCGGCGACGTGCTGCCGCGAGTGTTCGAGATCTTCTTCTCCACCAAGCCCGGCGGCACCGGCATCGGGCTCGCGCTCTGTCAGCGCATCGTCGAGGAGCACGGCGGCACCATCGCGCTCGAGAGCAGTCCCGAGTGCGGCACTGCCGCGTCCGTCGTGCTGCCGGGCATCCAGCATCGAGCTCGGAAATCCGGCAGCCGGCGCTCGCGCCAGGGCGCAGCCACCCAGTCCGCCCGATAGCACATGATCTCCGTGCTCGTCGTGGACGACGACCGCACCATTCGCGAGACGCTGGCCGACTTCTTCGACACGCTCGGGTACGCGACGCGCACGGCAGCCACCGCCAGCGAAGGGCGGCAGCTCGCGGCCGCGCACGCGCCCGACGTCGTGCTCGCCGATCTCCGCCTTCCCGACGCGAGCGGGCTCACCCTCCTCGAGGCGCTCCGTGCGGACGATCCGGAGCTCGGCGTCATCGTGCTCACCGGCCACGCCGACGTTGCCACCGCTGTGCGCGCCATGCAGCAGGGCGCGCTCGACTTCCTGGAGAAGCCGGTGGACCTCGATGCGCTCCATGCCGCCGTGGAGCGCGCGGCGGAGATGGTGCGGCTGCGCCGCGAGGTGTCGGTGCTCCGCTCGCATGCCGCGGTCGGGGACACGGTGGGCGGCACGCACGACTCCGAGCCGTCGCTCGAGCGGCTCGTCGATCTCGCCGCGCGCAACGACGACGTGCCGGTCCTCATCGTGGGCGAGACGGGCACGGGCAAGGGGTATGTCGCCCGGCGCATCCACGAGCGGTCGGCCCGCTCGGCTCAGCCGTTCGTCGAGGTGAACGGCGCGTCGCTCAACGCGACGTTCCTGGAGAGTGAGCTGTTCGGGCACGAGCGTGGCGCGTTCACGGATGCCAAGCAGGCGAAGCGCGGACTGCTCGAGGTGGCGGGGCGCGGCACGCTCTTTCTCGACGAGGTCGGCGAGCTCGCGCCCGAGGTGCAGCCCAAGCTGCTCAAGGTGCTCGAGGACCGGACCTTCCGGCGCCTCGGCGGCACGACCGAGCTGCGCAGTGACGCGCGGATGCTGGCCGCCACGAATCAGCCGCTCGCCGACCGAGTGCGCGAGGGCTCGTTCCGCGCCGACCTGTACTACCGGCTTCAGGTGCTCACGCTTTCGCTGCCCGCGCTGCGCGAGCGGCGCGACGAGCTCGCGCGGCTCACTGCCCTCTTCCTTCCCCGCGGCGCGCGGCTCTCTGCCACGGCGGAGCGCGCGATGGAGCGCTACGGCTGGCCGGGCAACGTGCGGGAGCTCAAGAACACGCTCTGGCGCGCGGCGCTGCTCGCGGACGGCGCCCCCATCGAGCCGCGGCACCTGTCGCTGCCACAGCTGTCGCCGCATACCCCCGTCGGCCCGCTCACCCTCGTCGAGGCCGAGAATCGCGCGATCTCCGCCGCGCTCCGTGCCACCGAGGGCAACAAGGTGCACGCCGCCCAGATGCTCGGCATCGCCCGCTCCACACTGCTCGAGAAGCTCAAGCGCATGACGCGGCCGCTCGATGTCCGGTAATCGGCCGTTCGAGCCGCCCCCTGACCGGTAAGCGGTCAGTACCAGATCGCTGGGCGGCAGGCAGGAATCGTCGTAAGGCGCTACGGGTGCTCGCCTTGCGCCGTCGCCGCACACGTGGCTCGCGTCTCGCCTGAAGCGTGGGCGTGATCGCCTCCTCTCAAGCCAGCGTTCTGATCGTCGAGGACGAGCAATCCATCCGCGACGTGCTCGTCGAGCTGTTCGACGTGCCAGGCACCGACACGGAATCGGCACCGACCCTCGATGCCGCCAAGGCGGTGCTCGCACGGCGCACGTTCGATCTCATCGTCACCGACATCAGGCTGGGCGGACGTCGCGACGGCGGGTTGCAGGTGATGGCGGCGGCCGGCGTGCTCTCTCCCGACTCGACCATCATCGCGCTTACCGCCTTTCCCGACGACGACAATCGTCACGCTTCGCTGCGGTTGGGCGCGACGCACTTCCTCGAGAAGCCCGTCGCGCTCGAGACGCTCGCCGAGCTCGCGGCGGGCGCCGGGATTCCGACGGCGATGATTCCGGAGGTCCGAGCCGAGGTGAT
>JBBQDE010000010.1:0-17402 GCA_038319425.1 Gemmatimonadales bacterium | reverse complement strand
ATCGCCGTGCTCCCCTTCGTGAACGCGAGCCCGGACCCGGAGAACGAGTATCTCAGCGACGGCATCACCGACGAGCTGATCGACGCGCTCGCGAAGGTGGAGGGGCTGCGCGTCGCGTCGCGCACGTCGGTGTTCGCGCTGTAGGGGAAGCCGCAGGACGTGCGGGCGACCGGCGCGCTGCTCGGCGCGAGCGAGGTGCTCGAGGGCACGGCACGCAAGTCGGGAGACCGCCTGCGCATCACCGCGCAGCTCTCGTCGGCCGACGACGGCCGTCTCCTCTGGTCGCAGCGCTACGACCGCACGCTGCACGACGTGTTCGCGATCCAGGACGAGCTCGCGCGCACGATCGTGGACACGCTGCGGGTGACGTCGTTCGCCGACCTCGCGACGCAGCCGGCACGGCGCTACACCTCGAGCGTGACGGCGTACGGCCTCTACCTGCGCGGGCGCTACGCGTGGAACAAGCGGTCGCAGGAGGGGGTGCTCGAGTCGATCCAGTTCTTCGAGCGGGCCATCGCCGAGGATCCGCAGTACGCCCTGGCGTATACGGGACTGTCCGACGCGTATGCGCTGCAGCTGGACTACCGGAGCGTGCCGGTGGCCGAGGGCTTCGCGCTGGCCAAGCATTACGCGCGGAAGGCGCTCGAGCTGGACGAGACGCTTCCCGAAGCGCATGCCTCGCTGGCCTGGGTGCTGTTCGTGTACGACTGGGACTGGAAAAACGCGGAGCACGAGTTCCGTCGCTCGATCGAGCTCGATCCGCAATACGCGACCGCGCACCAGTGGCACGCCTTCCTGCTTGCATCCCGGCGTCGGCTCGACGAGGCGCTGGTGGAGGGACACACCGCGCAGGAGCTCGACCCCACATCCATCTCGGTGCGTCGCACGCTCGGCTGGCTGTACTTCTATGCGCGTCGCTTCGAGCAGGCACGCTATCATCTCGCGCGCGGCGGCGGCCCGCTGTGCGGCGAGTGGAGACGAGAGCAGCAGCAGGAAAAGAGTGGCGCAGGCGATACGCGGCGTTCGGGCAGGCATGATCGACATGCCCGAAGATAGCTCAGATCTCCTTCACCAACGCCGTGCCGTCGGTGACGAACAGCAGCTTCCGTCCGCGCAGCCCGCCCACGTCCATCGTGTGCACGGTGATGCCGTTGGCGCGCAGCACGGACCGGGCAACCTCGATGTTCGCGGCGCCCATGTGCCAGCGCTCGGCGGTCATGGCTTTCAGCACGTGGGCGCCGCCGTAGACCTTGGCCACGAGCCGGTCGCGGCGGGCGCCCAGGCTCACCAGGCTGTCGATGAGAGCGCGAATGGCGGCGGGCCCACAGCGCAGCGGCTCGTTCGACTTCATGCTGTCGTGCGGCAGCAGGTAATGGTTGGCACCGCCCACGCCGCTCTCCGGATCGTACAGGCACACGGAGACGCAGGAGCCCAATACCGTGGTGATCTCGCACCGATGGGCCGCAGCGAACATGCGCCCGGGGTGCAGGTACACCATCTCCGCCGCGGCCGAACGCGGGGCGGTCACAGGAGTGACGGCGGGCGCCGCGTCTCCGCGGAGCGCAGGTCGGCGAGCTGGATCGCCGTCGCTGCGTGGGACGATAGGAATTCGAGCAGCTCGATGTCGATGGGGCGCAGCGCGGTGCGATGCGCGAGCAGCGTGAACACGACGAGCGCACCGACGGTATGCGGCCACGACATGAGCGGTACGGACGCGAGCGGCTCGCTGCGCGGCAGCTCGCCGACCCCGCGCGGTCCGGCGATCTGGCACTTGCCCGTTTCGAGGGCCACCGACACCAGCGCGTCGCTGACGAGCAGTGGCCCGCAGGCGGTGCCGTTGGTGCCGGCTCCGAGGATGGGCCACATCGTGCGCCCCTCTTCATCCAGCGCGAGGACGACGAAGTCGTCCGATCCCACGATGGAGGCGAGGACGTCCTGAAGCGCGGCCAGGACCGCTCCACGATCGAGGCACGATTCGAGGCGGTGGGCGACGAGCTGGAGCTTCGCGAGGTCGCTCACCTTCTGGTCGGCGGCGGCGACCTCGGTGGAGAGCATGCTGAGGTGGCGCTCGAGGCGCGCGACCTCCGCCTTCAGGCGCGCACGATCCTCGTGCAGCTCCGCCAGGTCGCTCTGGAGGACCAGGGCGGCACTGGACCGCGGCGTCGGGTTGCCCGGGCGGGTCATCGGTGATGCCATAGCTCCATCGCCATAGCTGAGGTGAGCCATCGGGGGCACCGCGAGGCGGCTCGCTGCCACGACGAGCCTGCGGCAGTGACCTTCGATCTCTGCGCACGTCATGCTACCGGATGCAGGGTGGGGCGGTCCAATACTTCTTCCATCGGTTGGCATGCGTCTCGGCGGCGAAAACAGCCCCAACGGCGGTCGGCGATGCCGTCCAGGTATCCCCTCGACGGTCCTTCGGCATCGGTCACGCGTCGCTGCATGAATCTGAGACAGCTGCAGTACTTCATCGCCGTGGCGGACGAGGGCGGATTCAGGCAGGCGGCGACTCGGCTGAACGTCGCGCAGCCGGCCCTGTCGCGGCAGATCCAGGGGATGGAAGCGGAACTGGGGCTCTCCCTGCTGGACCGCACGAGCCGTCGGGTGTCGCTCACGCCGGCGGGCGAGGCGTATCTCCGCGCCGTTCGCGTCGTGCTGCGCGACCTGGGCGAGAGCGTGCGGCGGGCACGGCTTGCGAGCGTCGGCCACGTGGGGCGGTGCGTGATCGCCGCGCCACGGCCCGCGCTCGCGGTGGGCCACCTGTCGCGCACCGCGGAGCGGATCGCGGCGCATTTTCCGGAGATCGAGCTCGTGATCACGGAGGCCGACGTCCCGGACCACTGGGAGATGCTGCGGCGCGGCGACGTCGATCTCGTCGTTGGACTGCGTCCACCACCGGCGGTGGCGGGCATCGAGTGCGAGCTGCTCTGGAGCGAGACGATCCGCTGCGCACTGCTGCCATCGGGCCACGCACTGGCGCACCGCGCGACGCTGCGACTGGCGGACCTGCGCGGAGAATCGTTCCTCACCGTGGAGCCGACGCTGATCCCGGACGTGTGGGCGCCGATGGAGCGCGCCCTCGAGCGCGCGGGGATCGGCGGGACGCAGGTGCGCACCGCGCGCAGCGCGAGCGGCGTGCGCACGCTCGTCGCGGCCGGCCACGGATGGTCGCTGGTGTCGTCCGCCTATCTCGAGCAGCCGCCCACCGGCACCGTCGTGATCGAGGTGGAGGACGTCTCCATTCTGGAGGATCGCTCTGCCCAGTGGCGCGCGGACGACGCGCGCGCCGTGGTGGCGGTCGTGCGCGACGTGCTGCGCGACGTGTGCGCCGGCGTGCCCGAGATGTCGCGGACCTCGGCGATGGATGGCCCAGCGGCGCAGAACGGTGACACGACGGAGCTGCCGCGCGCGCTGGAGCTGCGCCACATCGAGTACCTCCGCTCGGCGATGAGCGCCGCGAGCATCGGCGGGGCGGCCGACGCGCTGGGGATCGCGCAGCCGGTGTTGTCGCGACAGCTGCGCGACATGGAGCGGGCGATCGGCGTGGACCTGCTGGAGCGCGGCCGGCGCGGCGTGCGGGCCACGGCGGCGGGCAACATCCTCGTGCGCGAAACGATTCGCCTGAGCGGCGACCTCGACGAGGCAGGCCAGGCGGCGAACCGCGCCCATCGCGGCTCGCTGGGCCAGTGCATGGTGGCCACGATCAACACGCCGATGAGCATCCACGTCGTGGCGTCGGTGCTGGCCGAGTGCACGCGCAGCGATCCGCTGCTCGCGATCGAGATCGTGGAGGTGCCGACGATCTCGCAGCAGACGGCGATCCTGAGTGCCACGGTGGACATCGGGTTCAGCGCCGTCTCATCGGGCGTGGAGCAGGACGTGTCCGTCGTGCGGGAGCACATGCTCGACGATCCGCTCGATTGCGTGCTCGTGGCGCTCGACCATCCGCTCGCGCGGCGCGACCGCGTCCGCCTCGGCGACCTCGCCCCCCTGCCCTTTCTGTTCTCGAGCCGCGATTCGCACCCGGCCTTCCACGACCTCGTCATGCTGCGGCTGCAGCGGCTGGAGCTGCGCTCGCCGGTGGACGCCACGTATCAGTCGCTGCACCTGCGCTGGTCGCGCGCGGCGGAGGGCAAGGGATGGTGCCTCGGCTTCCGGTCGCAGCGCTCGCACCCGCCGAAGGGCACGGTGGCGATTCCGGTGGACGGGCTTGCGATCCCCTGGGGCATGGAGCTGCTGTGGCGCGCGGGCGAGAGTCGCGAGATGGTGACGACGCTCATCGCCGCGTTCCGTCGCACATCGGCCGTGATGCGGCGGCAGCCGGCTTACACTGGCTGAATGGCAGCGTAGTGCAGGACACGAGTCTCGGCAGTACTGGGTACCAGGTACTCTCTACGCTGTAGCTGCTCCGTGCGATTCGGGGCAGCAGCAGTATGCCATTCCAACTACCTGGTACCGCATTCCCGCGTACTGCAGTGCCAGGAGCTCTAGCGGCGCCCCCCATTCGCATACCACACCACCGCGAAGAGATGGCACACGCTGCCCGCCAGCACGAAGAGGTGCCACACGAAGTGCCGGTAGTTCAGGTGGTCGCGCGCGTAGAAGTACACGCCGACGGTGTAGCTCAGCCCACCCGCGCCCAACCATGCCACGCCGTGCGGTCCCAGTGCGCGATAGAGCGGCAGCGCGATGACGACGATGAGCCACCCCATCAGCAGGTACACGGCGGTCGAGAGCCGCGGGTAGCGGAATCCGAGCCCCATCTTGAGCACGATGCCGCCGGCGGCGAGCCCCCAGATGACGCCGAGGATGGACCAGCCGAGCGGGCCACGCAGCGCGCCGAGCGCGAACGGCGTATAGGTGCCCGCGATGAGCAGGTAGATGGCGCCGTGATCCAGCCCGCGAAAGAATCGCTTGGCGGGAAATCGCGACGGCAGCGCGTGATACATCGTCGACGCCGAGTACAGCAGGATGAGCGTCGTGGCATAGACGGCGCCGGCGACGACCTGCCAGGTGTCGCCACGCAGCGCCGCCGAGACGACGAGCAGCGGCAGCGCGACGAGTCCCATCGCGACGCCGGCGCCATGGCTGATCGCGTTGGCGATCTCCTCGCCGGTCGTCTGCGGGCGGATCATGCCATGGTCGGACGCGCTCAAACGTCGAGCCGCTGCGCGTAGGGGACGATCTCGCCGGTCTCGACGTGACGCCGCAGCAAACGCAGGTACATCGCCCAGCAATACGACGACACGCGATAATGCGCCGTGGCGCTCGGCCATCCGGAGTGGGCGAAGCGGAGCTGCGTCAACGCTGGGCCGGTGGCTTCGAGCTCGAACCGGATGCGCGTTCCCTCCCAATCCGGCATGGCGGTCACGAGCTGCAGCTCGAAGGTGCGCGATGGCTCACAGCTCGTAAGGATGTCCGCCACGACGGCCGTCTCTAGCGGGGCCAGAGCCAGACGAATGTCCCCGCCGTGATGGCGGCATAGATCACCGCGTCCACGGTGGATTTCGCCGTGATGCTCCACGACCGGCGATACCAGATCGACAGTTGCCACAGGCCGAGCGCGTACGCGGCGAAGGCGGTCGCGAAGACGATCCGGAACACGGACCCGGACAGCGCCGCCGGAGGGAGCGCGGTGGCGGCGACGTACGCGGCGACGATGCCGACGACGAGCAGGTACAGGAACCACTGGACGAAAGTCCCGCCCATCTGCATCGGGCCGTTCGGGAACACCGTCATCAGCACGACGGGCCCGCGCGTGATGCGCTCGATGAACGCGGGCGATTTCATCTCGGCCATGTTGGTCGGCCGCGGCATCATGTAGTCGCCCGGCGGCAGGGCGACGGGACGCAGCGCGTCGAGCACCGCCGCTTCGCGCGGCGATTTCGGGTAGTCGCTCTTGTGCCAGGGCGACGCCATGTGAATGACGGAGCTGGCGAGGAAGACCAGCACCGCTGACGCGAGGACCGCGAGCCAGAGCGCGAGGATGCTCGTCATTCGGACCTCCGATGAAGGGGACGTTCGGCTGCGGACAGAACGTCACTCTTCCCGCTCGCGCCCGCCAGCCCATCGCCGCGATGGCCGGCCGCGGCACGTCACTCCTCACGCTTGATCACGCGCTCGATGCGCCGGTCGGGAATGAGCCACACCAAGGCGACGACCACATACAGCGCGCCGGCCAGCCACCGGCTCACGAAGGCGAGCGGGATGGCGACAAGATAGATGAGTGGTGAAAGCTTCCCCTTGAAGTCGGTGCCGACGGCGACGGCGAGCAGCGAGTGATTGCCGTCGTGCCGGATGAGCGCGCCCTGGAGGAGCCAGTACGCGATGGCCGCCATCAGCAGGACCACGCCGTACGCGGCGATCGGCACGGTGGCGAAGTGATTCTCGCCCATCCACGCGGTGACGGACGGCACGAGCGAGAGCCAGAAGAGCAGGTGCAGATTCGCCCACAGTACGCCGCCGTTGACGCGCTTCACGGCGTGGAACATGTGGTGATGGTTGTTCCAGTAGATGCCGAGATAGACGAAGCTCAGGACATAGCTCGTGAGCACGGGCCAGAGCGCGCCGAGCGCGGCGAGGCTCGGCTCGTGGGGCACCTTGAGCTCGAGCACCATGATCGTGATGATGATCGCCAGCACGCCGTCGCTGAACGCTTCGATGCGCGACTTACCCATGCTGCTCCCCTTGACGGCGAACGATGGCGCGCAGGTGCGCCGCCACCTCGAGCCGGCCGGCCAGCGGCGACGGCGTGAGCCCCATCCAGTGATCCTCGATGCGAGCGAGCAGTTCGGCGATCACGTCGTCGCTCGCATTGGCGAGCACCAGCGCGAGCACGCTCGCCGAGTAGCCCTCGTACTCGTCGCGCGGCCAGGCGGGATCCATCGCCTTGGCGCCGATGGGATCCCACCGCGCGAAGAGGGCTTCGCTCACGGCTGCGAGCAGCGCGCCGTCGTCGGTCACTGCCCCGGGTTGTACCGGCGCTCGACGTGGCCGCGCAGCTGCGATGGGTAGAAGTAGACGTCCCGCAACTGCCCCTTGGTATAGCGCATCGCCTGATCGTTGAAATGCTTCGACGTCGGGTGGCCGCTCTCGCCGCCGGCGGTGATCGCCTTCGCCTTCACGCTGTCGCCGAACTCCACGACCGCCACGAAGCTGTTGCCGCTCGTGCCGTACATCTTCTTCGTGCCCGGCCACGTGCGCGCGCCGAACGACGCGAGCGAGCCCCAGCGCGACGACGTGAACGCCACGGGAATGCTGGCTCCGGCGTCGGTGAACGGCTGCACGATGTCGCCCGTGAGCCGCTGGAACCGATTGATCTCACCCCACGGCACGGTCCACCGCCCGAAGTCGCGCGCGAGTCGTCCGGACGCGGCGGCGAGCGCATCGAGTCGCTGCACGGGCGTCGTCTTCCTGGCGATGAACTCGTAGATCGACATGTTCTCGGATTCGGCCGCGCTCGCGCTCACCCGGCGCCACAACTCCTCGCCCCAGTACACCGCGAGCGACGTCGGCACGGACGTCTCCGACCAGCGGTAATCCCACCCGCGTAGGACGCCGATCTGATCGGCCAGCCGTGCACGGATCGGATCAGTCGCCGCGAGGCCGTCGTACGACGAGAGCAGGACGGGCACCAGCTCGGCGAACGCCGGCAGCCAGCTGTCGTACGCCGCGTCGATCAGCGTCGGCAGAGTGAAATCCTTCCGGGCGGCAAGGACGCGCATGGCGTGCACGCCGCGCGGGTTCTCCCCGAACTCGTCCATGTAGGCGGGAAAGCGGTCGCGTCTGGGGCTGTTCTCGCCCGCGGCCGAATACGGCCAGTTGTTGGTGTTGTAGAGCCAGCCGTTCGCCGGGTTCACGACCAGCGGACTCTCGCTCACCGAATGGATCCCCTGCCACTCCGTCGCCGGATCGCTGCCGTCCACCGGCTTGGACCAGTCGAAGCGGGGGTCGCGGCGCGGGACGAAGTTCGCGTGGTAGTACGCGATGTTGCCGTCCTTGTCGGCGAAGATCGTATTGTTCGACGAGTTCGTGTGCAGCTCCATCGTCTGCCCGAAGTCGGCGAGCCCACGCGCCTTGGTGCGCGTGTACGACTGGGTGAGCGCCTTGAGCGGCGCCTGCATCAGCTTGACGGTGATCCACTTGCCGTCGGCCTCGCGTACGACGGGCCCATGGTGCGTGGCGTAGACCGTGAACTCCTTCCGCGCCATGCCGGCGCGCGTAAGGAACGGCACCACCACGCGGCTGACCGTGACCGGGCGCTGCTCCCCTCCGTACCGGTACACGTACGCGTCGCCACGCTTCTCCACGGACTCGGCATATTCGTCGATCGCGTCGGCGCCGCTCGAGGTATGCATCCACCCGGCGCGCTCGTTGAAGCCCTGATAGACGAAGAACTGCCCCCACGTCACCGCGCCATACGCGTTCAACCCTTCCTCGCTTGTCATCTGGAGCTCGGAGCGGAAGAAGAACGACGTGTGTGGATTGATCAGCAGCATCGCATGGTGCGTGGCGGTGTTCGACGGCGCGATGGCGAAGCCGTTCGATCCCGACGGCTCCTTCGGCATGCGGTCGTTTTCGTGCGTCGCCCGGCCCATCGTGCGCTTGCCATAGAACGCCTCGAGCTCGCGCAGCGAGACCGACTCGATGTCGCCGCCGATGCTCCCTTCGCTGAAGGTGAGCGCCATCCACGGCTCGAAGCGCCTGATCACGCGCGGCTTCACCTGCTTGTGCGTTGCGAGGTAGTAGTTGAGCCCATCTGCCCACGCCACCATCAGCGACTTGAGCCACGGCGGGCTGACGGCGTACTGCGCCCGCATGCTGTCCGGATGCACGAACAGCTTCATGCGCAGGTCTCGATAGATCGCCTCCGTCCCTTCCGCTTCGGCGCGCCGCCCCATGGCGTCGAGATAGTTCATCTCGATGCGATTGAAGTCGTCCTCGGCCTGGGCGTAGATCATCCCGAACACGGCGTCGGCGTCCGTCTTGCCGCGCACATGCGCGATGCCCCAGTCGTCGCGGGTGATGGTGACGTCATGGGCCTGCCGGGTCCATCGCGCGGCGTCGGTATCGGCGGCGTCGAGGTTTGCGCAGGAGAGGGTGGCGATGGCGACGAGGAAGACGGCGAGCTTGGGCATGCCTGCGCTTGGGGTTGAGGACGCTGCAAGATGGGCAGGTGGACGCCGAGAGGGGAGTGGATGGCGCGCACGGCCGCGGGGCGCGTGCGGCGCGAGCGAGAGGCTACCAACGATTCCACCCGCCCGTACGTTCTTCTCACGACCCGAGGAATTGCATGAAGAACGTGTGCCTCACCCTGACGCTCGCCGCGATCGCCGGCTGCAGCGCCACGCCCCACTCGTCACCACAACCCGTCCGCCCCATCTCCGCCGGCCTCACCCCTGCCGAGCAGGCGAAGGCCGACAGCGGGCGTCCTCCCTATACGCCGGCCGATGTGAAGTTCATGCAGGGTATGATCGGCCACCACGCGCAGGCCATCGTGATGGCCGCCTGGGCGCCGAGTCACGACGCCCGCGCCGACGTGCGGATTCTCGCCGAGCGGATCGGCGTCGCCCAGAAGGACGAGATCGCGATGATGCAGCGCTGGCTGCGTGACCGGCGGGAGACCGTGCCGGACGCCGCCGCGCATCACGAGCACGCCGGCATGGACATGCCGGGGATGAACATGCCCGCGATGATGCCGGGCATGCTCACGGCCGAGCAGTTCGCGCAGCTCGATGCGGCGCGCGGGCCGGAGTTCGACCGGCTCTTTCTCACCTTCATGATCGGCCACCATCAGGGCGCCGTGACGATGGTGAAGCAGCTCCTCGCCGTGCCGGGCGCGGGGCAGGACGATGACGTCTTCCGCTTCATCGCGGACGTGAACGTCGACCAGACGACCGAGATCGACCGCATGCGCGGCATGCTGACCACCCTTCCACGCCATCAGCCATGAGATTCGCCCTGTCCCCGCTCGCCCACCGCGTACTCGCCGCCGGACTGCTGGCGTCCGTCGCCGCGTGCGCATCGATGTCGTCGTCCAGCGGCGGCGGTTCCGCCGACATGTCCATGGCGGCGCCCACTCCCGACCCGCGCGTGGGGTTGCGCGCCGGCTGGATGGATGCCGGCGAGGCCGTCTGGAACCTCGCGGTCGTGGCGAAGAGGCAGCCCTCGGAAGCGTTCATGAATGCGAGCACGCCGGGCGACCGGCGCCTCATCAACTCCGACCTCGCTTTCACGCGGAACTACGTCATCCAGGGCAACTACAGCGGCTATCAGGTGTGGGACATCGCCAACCCGGCGACGCCGTCACTCGTCACCGCGTACGTGTGCCCGGGCTCGCAGGGCGACGTATCCGTCTACCACAACCTGATGTTCATGTCGGCCGAGGACCAGCGCGGCCGGAAGGACTGCGGCATGCAGGGCGTGGCCGATACGGTGAGCGCGGAGCGCTTGCGCGGCATCCGCATCTTCGAGATCAGCGACATCGCGCATCCGAAGCTGCTGACGACGGTACAGACGTGCCGCGGGTCGCACACGCACACCGTGGTGACCGACCCGAACGACAACGCCAACGTCTACATCTACATCTCCGGCTCGGCACCCGTGCGGTCGCCGAACGAGCTCGCCGGCTGCTCGGCACAGCCGATCGAGCAGGACACGGCCACCGCGCTGTTCCGCATCGAGGTGATCAAGGTGCCGCTTGCCGCGCCGGAGCAGGCGCGCATCGTGACGTCGCCGCGCATCTTCACCGGCCTCGCACCTGTGATGACGCACACGGACACCGGCGCGGTGCCGCTGCGCCAGGGGCGCGCGGTCACGCAGTGCCACGACATCACGGTGTACCCGTCGATCGGCCTCGCCGGCGGCGCGTGCGCGGGCTACGGCCTGCTGCTCGACATCCGCGATCCCGCCAACCCGAAGCGCATCGGCGAAGTGGCCGATCCGAACTTCTCGTTCTGGCATTCGGCCACCTTCAACAACGACGGCACGAAGATCCTCTTCACCGACGAGTGGGGGGGCGGTTCGCAGCCGCACTGCCGCGTGACCGACAAGCACGAGTGGGGCTCAGACGCGATCTTCACGCTCGTGAACGGCAAGATGACCTTCGTGAGCTACTACAAGCTCGCGGCCCCGCAGACGTCGCAGGAAAACTGCGTGGCGCACAACGGCTCGCTCATCCCGGTGCCGGGGCGGGACATCATGGTGCAGTCGTGGTATCAGGGCGGCATCTCGATCTTCGACTGGACCGATCCGGCGCACGCGAAGGAGATCGCCTACTTCGACCGTGGTCCGATGGACTCCACAAAGATGGTGAGCGGCGGGACGTGGTCGGCCTACTGGTACAACGGCAACATCTATTCGTCGGAGATGTCGCGCGGGCTCGACGTGCTCGCGCTCAAGCCGAGCGGACTGCTATCGCAGAACGAGATCGACGCCGCGAAGCTGGTGCACCTCGACTACCTGAACGCGCAGTCGCAGCCGAAGGCGTCGTGGCCGGCGAACTTCGTCGTCGCGCGCGCCTACGTGGACCAGCTCGCGCGCGGCTCCGGGTTGTCGGGCGAGCGGGTGTCGGCGGTGCGCGCCGCGCTCGCGAACGCGGAAGCGATGAGCGGCGCGGGACGGCAGGCGGCATTGACCTCGCTCGCCGCGCAGCTCGACGCGGATGCCCAGGGCTCGTCCGACGCCGTGCGGGTTCGCAAGGTGGCGGAGGTGGTGCGGGGAATCGGCGGGATGTAGTTGACGAAGGCGTCAGTGGCTGATCGCGAAGAACCAGGACGCGATCACCGGACCGCGCTGACCGGGCGCCGGAGCGGGCGCGCCCGCCGGCGGCGGACCGAACTCCGGCTGGAACAGGTACGCCACGTGGCTCGCCGGATCCACGGCGATCGTCTTTGCGCCGCGCATCGTCGGCACCGTGGCCACCACGGTGTACTTGTCCGGGGTGTCCTGATGCACCACCGTCACCGTGCCGTCGCGGCCCGCCGGGATGTAGATCAGCTTCTGCGCCGCGTCCCACCCCAGGGCGTCCACGCCGTCGCCGTTGGCAATCGTCGCCACCACCTTGCCCGAGCTCGCATCCACGACGACCGACGTCTTGCCGCAGCCGGAAAAGATGCGGTTCGAGGCCTTGTCGTAGGCGATGCCCGTCGGCCCGTCGCACGGGGCGATCGGCCACGACTGCAGCACCTTCATCGACTTCGCGTCGAGCACCTGGATGGTGTTCTTGCTTTCGTTGTTCACGAAGAGCCGACCCTTGCCGTCACTCGCCGCGCCTTCCGGCGCGTTGTCCTCGAGCTCGGCCGTGCCGAGGATGTCACCCGTGTTCGCATCCAGCGCGACCGCGGTGCCGATCGGCCGGCTGTGATTGGTAAGGATGATCCGGTCGGAGAAGTCGTCGTACATGACGCCGTCGAGCCCACCGGTCGGAATCTTGATCTGCTTGATCGCCGCGAGGGTCTTGAGGTCGAACATGGTCACCGTCGAGTCGCCGCCGTTGGTGGTGAAGCCGTGGTTCCACTTCGGTGCGATGCCCACGCCGTGCATGCGCGGCGTGTTCGGGATGTCGCCGAGCACCTTGCCCGTCTTGCCGTCCACGACCATGACGTGCGTGCTGCGCGAAACGAACACGCGACCCGTGCCCGTCTCGGCGGTCACGTAGTCGGTGCCGCCGTCGCCGCCGATGTTGTACTTCGCGACGGAGAAGGTCTGCGCCGAGGCCGACGAGGCGGTCAGGGCGACGAGCGCGTGCAGTGAAGTGGCGAGAAAGCGTCGAGTCATGCGGTCCTCGAGGGGATGGATTCGGTTGGGGCGTGGGCAGCCTGGAATGTACCTGCGGCTAGCTGTCACCAGACTGTCATCGGAGGCGAGTGGGCGGAGCAATCAGCGCCGCGGCGCGATGCGCCAGAGCTCCCCGTTCTGGTCGTCGGTCACGACGTACAGCGCGCCGTCCGGCCCCTGCTTCACGTCGCGATGCGGTGCTTGCGGTCGGTGAGCAGATGCTCCTCGCCCGTCACGCGCCCGTTGGCGATGGTGAGCCGCACCAGGCGCTGTTCCCTGAGCGCGCCGATGAACAGGCTGCCCTTCCACGCCGGAAAGGCGTCGCCGCTGTAGAACTGCGCGCCGGACGGCGCGATCACCGGATCCCAGTAGTAGACCGGCTGCTCGGTGCCCGCCTTCGCCGTCGGGCCGGGCAACGGCTTTCCCGAATACTCGACACCGTAGCCGACGTCGGCCCACCCGTAGTTCTTCCCCTTCTCGATCCGATTGAGCTCGTCGCCGCCGTTGGTGCCGTGCTCGATCTCCCACAGCTGACCATTCATGTCGAATGCCGCGGCCTGCGGGTTCCGGTGGCCGAGCGTCCAGATCTCCGGCTTGGCGCCGGGGGTGCCGATGAACGGATTGTCGGAGGGCACCGACCCGTCGGGCCGGATGCGGATGACCTTGCCCAGGTGGCTGTCGAGGCGCTGGGCGTAGGGGCGCGTCTCGTTGTTCGACCGCTCGCCGAACGTGGCGTACAGCATGCCATCCGGCCCGAACGCGATGCGCGAGCCGCAGTGCATGGTGCCTTCGTAGGTCGGCATCACGCGGAAGATCACTCGCACGTCGGTGAGGCTCCTGCGATCGGCCGCCAGCGTTCCGCGCGCGATGCTCGTGCCGTTGCCGCCGTCCCTCGGCTCGGAGAAGCTCCAGAAGATCGTGCGGTCCGTCGCGAAGGTCGGGCTGAGCGCCGCATCGAGCAGGCCACCCTGTCCGCGGGCGTCGACGGCCGGCAGTCCGGCGATGGGGTCGCCGATGATGCCGCTCCGGGAGACGATGCGCAGCCGCCCCGGCTTCTCCGTGACCAGATAGTCGCCGCCGGGGAGCGGCTCCACCGACCAGGGCTTCTCCAGTCCGGTCGCGACGACGGTGACGTCGAACGCGACGTCGGACCTCGCGCCGCAGGTTCGCGTCTGTCCGGTGAACGCGGGGTGCTGGTCGCGCGCGTTCGGCGCGCGCGTCTCGAGCGGCGTGCACTGGCTGCCGGCGCGCTGGCTGCAGGCGGCGATCGCGGCGGTAAGGGCAAGGAGGCGGGCCGAGAGGGCGCGGGACGATCTCATGGCGTGTCGTGGATGCGTGGAATGGGAAGCGCGTGTCTCAATATGAGGCGGGCTCCGGTGCGCCGCGAGCGCGGTGCCCGGCTCTTGCTGCATTCATGTCCGGCACATAAGTCCGGCCCGGCCGGACCTCACGTCTCTCACCCGTGTTCCCGATGCGCGCATTCGTCTCGCGGCTCGTTGCCGCCCTCCTGTTCACGTGCACGGCCGCGTCGCTCACCGACGCGCACGCGCAGGTCCGCCGGAACGACCAGCAGCGGCCACCATCGATGACGCTCGAGGACTACGAGCCGGCGTCGATGCTCGTGAACGACCAGCATATGGTGCGAAAGGCGAAGTACCCGTTCGTGGACATTCACGGACACCAGAATCTCTCGATGGACGACGCGTCGCTCGCGTCGCTGGTGGCGCAGATGGACCACATGGGGCTGCGCACGATGAACAACCTGAGCGGCGGCTCCGGGCCGTCGCTCGCCGCGCAGGTGCGCAACGTGCGCGCGAAATATCCGGGGCGCTTCACCGTCTTCGGGAACGTGGACTGGTCGCGGATCAACGAGCCGGACTTCGCGCAGAATGCCGCGGCACAGCTCCAGCGCGACGTGAAGGAAGGGGGCGCGGTGGGGCTCAAGATCTTCAAGAATCTCGGCATGGACACCTACTGGGCGGACGGCGCGCGCGTTCGCACCGACGACCCGCGCCTCGCGCCGATCTGGGACATGGCCGGCACGCTCGGCATTCCCGTGCTCATCCACACCGCCGAGCCGCCCGCCTTCTTCCTGCCGGTGGACAAGCACAACGAGCGCTACCTCGAGCTCACCCAGTTTCCCGGCCGCACGCGTCCACCGGACAAGTATCCGCCGTTCGATTCCCTGATCGCCGAGCAGCACCGGATGTTCAAGCGGCACGCGAAGACGACGTTCATCAGCGCGCACCTGTCGTGGCTCGGCCAGGATCTCGGTCGGCTGGCGCGGACGCTGGACACGATTCCGAACATGAACATCGAGGTCGCGGCGGCGCTCTACGAGATCGGCCGCCAGCCGCGCGCCGGCCGCGCGTTCTTCGTGAAGTACCAGGACCGCATCCTGATGGGGAAGGACACGTTCGGTGGCGAGGACGAATACGCGGTGTACTTCCGCATCTTCGAGACGAACGACGAGTACTTCCCCTGGTACCGCCGGCGCCACGCGTTCTGGGGGATGTACGGGCTGGGACTGCCCGACTCCGTGCTGAAGAAGGTGTACTACCAGAATGCGTTGCGGATCGTGAAGGGAATCGATCCGGCTGGCTTTCCGAAGTGAACACGTGTGGTTGACTCACCACTGGCACACTGGCTGACTCGGAACAGTGAGCTGGTTGACCAGTTCTCAGTCGCCTGCAGCATTCACACAGACGACGAGATCAGGACGACCACGTCCGCCAGCCAATCCCGCGCCGTCACCCCGTTCCCCAGCTCGCCGAAATCGAATCCGCACGCCACGAGATACGACTCGAACGCGCGTAGGTCGGTATCGCTGCCGAGGATGGCGCGCGCGTCGCTGAGCGTCTGGAGCAGCGTGCCGTGCGACTCGGTGAGCACGAACACCAGCACCGCGTCCTGGTAGTGCGCTCCCTCGCGGGCGCGCTCGAGCGAGAAATACGCGCAGAGCATGCGCGCGAGATCCGGGTAGAGCTGCGGGATGGTCATCTGCGCCATGCGCGCTAGTCCCGCCGCTGCTTCAGCTGGAGATAGGCGAACAGCTCGCTGCGTTTGGCGTGCGAATCGAGCCACGCACGCAGCTCCTGCGCCCGCGTGTAGTCGGCGTCGCCGAGCCGGCGGCGGAAGCTGTCTTCGATCGCCTGGTCCTGCACTTCGCGCTTGACCGCGCGCTGCCACTCCTCGTCGAAGATCTGCGGCAGGTCGTCGTGCAGGTTGCGCGCGCGCAGCGCGTCCCATTCGCCGCCGTCGAGCCACGCGCCCTCGCAGTTCCGGCACCGGTCCACGGTGAAGCCCACGCCGTGGCCGATCCGGTACCGGCCCAGCACGTGGTGGCAGTCGGGACAGAGGCGGAGCCCGCCCGCTTCGGGCGGCGAGAGCGGGCCGCCCGAGGGCGGGGTCTCCGGCAGGTTCGCCCCGGCGATGGCCCGCCACCGCCAGAAGTCGGTGGAGCGGATCCACTGGCCGTTGCAGCTCGGGCAGCGCCGCGCGGTGAGCTGGCCTTCTTCGAGCGGAGCGAGCTCCAGGAGCGTCGCGGGCTTACAGACAGGACAATGCATCGATATCGGGTCGGTGACGAAGATCGACGATCAATGACGCTTGCCGTCATCCGGGTGACACGCCTGATCCACCACCACGGCGCTCGCCAGGATCAGCACCGGGTCCTCGCCCTCGGCGATCTCCACGCCGTAGGTGTCCGTCCAGCTGAACCAGCGCTTGGAAACGGTGGCTACCGTGCGGTCGCCTCGCCGGAACGTGTATTCGTGGTCGAGAAAGTCGCCGGCCGCCTCCAGGTCGTCCGGGCCGGGCACGTCCACGGTGAAGCGATGATGGAAGAGCGCAAAGAGCTCCTTCTTCACTACCGCGGCCACCGCGCCGTCGCGGATGATCTCGTAGGTGCGGCCCCACGCCAGCACCTTCTGCTTGATGAAGGCGAGCTCCTTGCCCTCGAGATCCTGGAACGAAAGCCGGTCACCGAAGCTGAGCGCCTTGCCGTCCACGAAGTAGACGTCCCGCTCCGCGTCGTCCTTGATGTAGAAATCGTCGCCCCAGGAGAGGAGCTTCTGCTTCATGACGTAGCGCACGCTGGTCGGTCCGGGAGCGGGTGGCGGTCCCCGGAATGTCGCGGCCGGCCGCCGCCGGCGCATCCCCACTCGCCAACGCCGCAGCCGCGGGTCATATTCGCGCCATGCCGGGTGTGCGTGCCCGGCCTCCCCCTCGTCGTGCACGCGGTCGTCCGCAAACTCAGAGAGGCAACGGTGCAGTCTTCGGAGTACGATGCGATCGTGGTGGGATCCGGGATCTCCGGCGGCTGGGCCGCGAAGGAGCTCACCGAGAAGGGTCTTCGCGTCCTGCTGCTCGAGCGGGGACGCAACGTCGAGCATATCAAGGACTACGTCAACGCCACCAAGGCGCCGTGGGAATACCTCCACCGCGGCGGCCGCACGAAGGCGATGGAGCAGGAGTACAAGGTTCTCAAGCGCGACTACCCGCTGAACGAGAAGAACCTCTCCTTCTGGGTGAACGACAAGGAGTCGCCGTACACCGAGGTGAAGCGGTTCGACTGGTACCGCGGCTACCAGGTGGGCGGCCGGTCGCTGATGTGGGGGCGCCAG
>JBBQDE010000009.1:0-18307 GCA_038319425.1 Gemmatimonadales bacterium | reverse complement strand
GTCTCCTGGACCAGGTCGTCGGCGTCGGCTTCCTCGCGCGCGAGCGACAGCGCGAAGCGCGTGACGTCCGGCAGCCAGCGGAGCGCCTCCGCCGTGAACTGGCGGTCGCGTGATCGCGTCGGGTCGTCCGTCATGGTGCTGACGTCCATGGCGCCGGGACAAGGCACGGGCCCGGCATTGAGTTCCCGCGAGCGCCGAACGAACGTGCTCGAACCGGCTGCCCAGATTCAGCCCGCATTCAGCTGCACGTCGCCACGAGCTGTTCGGCGAGCTCCCGCACGTCGGGAGATTGAAACTGCGGCGTCGGTCTGCCCGGGCTCAGCACCTTCTCCGGCCGCGTCACGAAGGCGGCCGCGGCCCCGGCGGCCATCGCGCCGGCCACGTCCCAGTCATGGGCGGCGACCAGCACGATGTCGCCCACGTCCGCGCGGAGTGTCTTAGCCGCATACTCGTACGCCTCGCGCGCCGGCTTGTAGCGCTCGATGGCATCGACGGAGAGCACGTGATCGAACAGGTCGCGGATGCCGGCGTGCTCGAGGAGTGTGGTCGCCGACTTCGCAGTCGAATTGGTGAGCGTCGCCACGGTGAAGCCGGCCTTCTTCAACCGTTGCAGGCCCGGACGCACGTCAGGATATGCCGGGATCTTCCCGAGCGCCTCCCGGAGCGCCGCGCGGTCGTCCGCGCTCGCCTCGCCGCCCTGCCGCGCGGCAGTCATCTGCAGGGCGTCGTCCGTCAGCTTGTCGAAGCTGCGGTACTCCCCGGTGATCGTAGCGGTGAGGAACAACTCCAGCACCTGGGAGAACCAAGTCCTTCGCACCGCGGAGCCATCCGTCCGGGGAAAGATCCGGGCGAAGGCCGGGTCGAGCGCGGACAGGTCCAGCAGTGTCTCATTGAGATCGAATACGATCACTGACTTCATGTACCTGTCTCCGCCGCCACGCGGCCGGCCGTGCGGAATGCGGCCGGCCGCGTCAATGGCGTCACATCTGGTGGGCGTGATCCGGATCCGCCGCGTTCGGCTCTGTCGGGAACATCAGAGCGGAAACGTACGGACTCGGATGGTCACCCTGCATGAACGCCATCGCCGTCTTCGCGTAGAACATCCGTGCGTCGCCCACCGAGCGCTTCCCGGTGATGACATCGTGCGCGAGGTTGAGCGCGAGCAGGTTCATCGCCTCCTTGTCGCACTGCGCCGACAGCTCGCCACGCGTGCGATGGAACCACACACTGCCGTCGAACTGATTCAGCTCGTCGAGCTTGCTCGCGGGCACGGTGTGCTTGACGGTCTGTGTCAGATAGTCCATGTGCGGCATCGGGAAGTCGTGCGCCTGGCCGTCGCGCAGAAGGACTGTCTTCACGAATGGGCCATTGTTGAACCACACCAGCATGCGGTCGCCGACGATCGCCGGCTCGCCGTACTTCGCGATGACCATGGTGCCCGTTTCCCGCTGCTTCTCCGGCCAGGACGCGAGTACATCACTTGCTCGCCGGCTGGGCATGGGAGTGAGTGCGACGTCACCGGACGTCGTCGTCTCCACGCGATGTGGCGCGCAGGCGCCCGCGCCGAGCATGCCGAGAATGGCGATGACGAAGCTCGACGACCGTGCTTGAAGTGGACTCGACATTGAAAGCCTCCGTACGACTGATGGGTTTATGGGAACTACATCACGCCGTAGGGGGGCGCCGTTTCACGCGTGAGCGGCACCACGACTCTCTACCCGCAGCGGGCCTTGAGCGACGGGCGCGTACATCGCGCCCACGATGGCGCCGTAGATGGCGTGGAGCATGAAGAGGGCGACGACATACGTCGCGCCCTTGTTGGCCATGAAGAATCCCGGCGCGCGCATCTGCCCCGCGCGGATGAGCGGATGGATCGCCGACACCATCCCCATGAACAGGCCGGTGCCGATCGAGTGGATGAGACTGAAGCCCACGCCCACCAGCCACCCGGCCCGATGCGTCACGTGCTCGAAGCCCCAGGCGTAGATGAGCGCGATCAGCCCCGAGATGATCAGGTGCATGATGAAGCCGATGATCCACGCCGAGGCGCCGGGCGGCTGCACGACCATCGTGCCGAGCATCATGGAAAGGTTGACATCCATTCCCATGAACGTGCGCGCCATCCACATGACGAGAGTCATCGCCGCGCCGCCGATCATTCCGGCGATAAAGGCTTTCCGAGCGTCCATGGCGGTCTTCCTCAGCAATGGTGGCGGCTCGACGGCGAACGCCGCTGCCGATGCACGGTCGAGGCAGCGTGCATACGACGCGCCAGCGTGGTCCGCATCAACTGCAGCAGTTTCGCAAGGGGACGCGAACTGGTGCAGCGGGAGTGATCATGGCATGGGTTTGGCGCTCGCGTCCATCGTCGACCCGCACCCCGAGGCAAGAACATCACATGACCGATCGCCGGGATGAGATCGCCGACGTCATCCGCCAACGCGTCGTCAGCGGGTTGCACCTGGGAGCGCTCTCGCCCGGTGCGCGCCTGCCGAGCACACGCGGCATCGCGCACGAGTTCGACGTGGCTCCTCGGACCGTCATGTCGGCCTACCGACTATTGGAGGCCGAAGGACTCGTGGAGCTCCGCGAGCGATCGGGGATCTACGTCGCGGCCGGGAGTGGAGGCGGAGCCGAGATGCTCTCGCAACTCTCCGGCTGGGTCGTCGAAGTGCTCCTCGACGCGCGGGATCGCGAGATTCCGCCGGTCGCGCTGGCCGAGCGCATCCGGCGCTGCCTGCAAACGCTCCGACTCCGCGCAGTCTGCGTCGCCGGCAACGCCGATCAGAGTGAACAGATCTGCCACGAGCTGCGCGGCGACTACGGCGTCGAATCGGAAAGTCTCGACGCTCGGCGCATCGCGGCACCGGATGCCGAGAGCGAGCGTGCCCTCGCGCAGGCCGACCTGCTCGTGAGCACCGCCGTCCATGCCACGCAAGTGCAGCACCTGGCGCGGCGGCTGGGCAAACCTGCGATCACGGTTGCCCTTCGCCCCGAGCTGATGAGCGAGTTCACGCGCCAGCTCGCCAAGGGTCCGGTCTACATGGTCGCGAGTGACCCGCGCTTCCGCGACGCGATGCGTGTCGTCTTCGATCCCGCTGGCATCGGCGCCAACCTTCGCGTGGTCATACTCGGCGAGGACGAGGTGACGAGCATCCCGCCGCATGTACCGACCTACATCATGGGTCGCGCGCACCGTCAGCTCGGCGACTCGGAGCTCGCGCGACGGCTCGTACCGGTGCGACGCGTCTTCTCGAGGGACATGGGGCGCGAGCTTCTGTCGTTCATCGTCCGCGCGAACATCGCGGCGATGGCCGCCCGTGCGGGGTGAACACGTGAAGCATTCTCACGTGTACCGCAACGGCGCAGTCGCCGGCGTGATCGCCGACACCGTGATGTCGATGGCGATGATGACGATCGCGATCTTGCGCGGCGACAGCGTGTGGGCGCTCCCGAATCTCATTGCCGCAATGTGGTTCGGCCCCGGTGCGGGCACTGGCACCTTGGGGTTGCCGACTATCGCAGGGTTTGCCACGCACGAGGCGACGAGCGCGCTCATGGGCGCCATCGCCGTGCCAATCGTCGACGGCTTGCCGGGCGGACGTCTCTTCGTCGTCTCGTTGGCGTATGCGCTTGCCTCCTATCCACTGGTCTTCTCACTCGTGTTGAGCTGGGCGAACCCAACGATGTACACACACGCGCCCATGATGCAGATGACGTGGGGCCATCTGATCTTCGGTGCCGTCTTCGCGATGGCGTACCTCCGGTTGACACGCGGACGAACGGGATCGGCATGATTGAACGAGGACTTCCTGACACCACCTCCGCGACGCGAGCACTCAGCACACCGCGCCGAGGCACCGCGGGTATCTACGCGCTGCGGTGCTCGTGCATCGCCGTAGCGTTCGTCGCCGCGTCGGCCTGCGAAGACGGCGCGCGCCTGCCCGTTGTAGCCGGAACGGGCCCGCATCCCGAGCTCCCGTCGCCGAGAACAACGATTATCCCCACGGTCAACATTGCGTCGGCCAAGGGGTGGCCCCGAGGCGCCACGCCAACTGCCGCACCGGGGATGTCAGTCAATGCGTTCGCCACGGGTCTCGACCATCCCCGCTGGCTCTATGTCCTCCCCAATGGCGACGTGCTCGTCGCCGAGACGAACGCGCCACCGAAGCCCGAGGACAACAAGGGGATCAAGGGTTGGTTCTTCAAGCACTTTCAGAAGAAGGCCGGCGCCGCCGTGCCGAGCGCCAACCGGATCTCGCTGCTACGAGACGTCGACGGGGACGGCGTTGCGGAGACGCGGTCCGCATTTCTCACCGGTCTCGACTCGCCCTTCGGGATGGCCCTGGTGGGAAGCGATCTCTACGTGGCGAACAGCGACGCGGTGGTGCGCTTTCCGTACGTGTCCGGCGCGACGCGGATCACCGCGCCTGGTACGCTGGTGGTCTCGTTGCCGGCAGGGCCAATCAACCATCACTGGACCAAGAATCTCGTCGCGTCGCCCGACGGCAGCCGGCTGTTCGTGACCGTCGGCTCCAACAGCAACGTGGGTGAGAACGGGATCGCCGCCGAGGAAGGACGCGCCGCGATCTGGGAGGTCGACCCGAAGACGGGCGCGCATCGGATCGTTGCGTCGGGGCTTCGCAATCCGGTCGGGATGGCGTGGGAGCCGGAGACGGGCGCGCTCTGGGTATCGGTGAACGAGCGCGACGAGCTTGGGAGCGACCTCGTGCCGGACTTCATGACGGCTGTTCGCGACGGCGCGTTCTACGGATGGCCGTACAGCTATTACGGCCAACACGTGGACGATCGCATGAAACCGCAACGGCCGGATCTGGTCGCGACGGCAATTCCGCCCGATTATGCGCTTGGTCCACACACGGCATCGCTCGGGCTGACGTCCGCCCAGGGCACGAAATTGCCACAGGTGTTCGCACGAGGAATGTTCGTCGGACAACATGGCTCGTGGAATCGCAAGCCGCGGAGCGGCTACCGCGTGATCTTCGTCCCGTTCACCGCGGGACAGCCCGCCGGCCGGCCGCTCGACGTGCTGACGGGCTTCCTGAACGACGAGGGGGAGGCGATGGGCCGGCCGGTCGGCGTGGTGATCGATCGGCGCGGTGCCTTGCTGGTCGCGGACGATGTCGGGAACACCGTGTGGCGGGTGAGTGCCGATCGGTCGCGTCCTTCGTCTCGGTAAGGAATGAGCTTCACGGGGTGGCTCGCCATGCCCTCTACTTCACCTTCCGAAGCGTGGCGGAGAGCGCAATCGTGATGTTGTCGTTGCCATTCGCGCTCGTGGGGAGGCGTGTGGCTCATGTGGATCCTCGGCTACAACATGAGCGTGGCCGTCGCGATCGGCTTCATCGCGCTCGCGGGGGTGGCGGCGGAGACCGATGGTCGGCGGCATGGTCACGACCACCATGCTCACCCTCGTGGTCATCCCGGCGATCTCCTCGCTCTGGAAGGATCGCGGCGTCACCCGCCGGGATCAGCTGGCGGCGAACGAGTGCGCTTCTGACCCCCGCTACTTGCCCTGGAGATCGCGGATCAGACGATCCATCTGCGCGATCTCGCGCCGCTGCGCCTGAATGATTCCGTCGGCAAGCTTGCGGACGCGCGGGTCGGTGATGCGGGCGCGTTCGCTCGTCAGGATCGCGATCGAGTGATGCGGGATCATCGCCCGCATGTAGGCGACGTCGCCGATCGTCCGCTGGCTGCGAGCGAGGAAGAGGAACACGACGAAGACGACCGCGGCACCGGTGAAGATTGCCGCGTTCGCGCGCCGGCTGGGGTACATGCCGAGCATGAAGCCGAGCATGATCACGGTCATCGCGGCGCCCATGTAGAGCGCCATGAAGAAGCGCGTGTCGGCGAACCGGACGTGGCCGGCCTCGATCACGAGGGAATACATCAGGACGAACATGACCACCGTCGACACGGCGATCATCGCGGCGAAGCGCGTGTACGATCCCTTCATCTGCATCTGCGTGCCGTCGGCCATCCCGTGGCGCGCACTGGCCGCGGGCGACGCGGGTGACGGGCTCACGCGACCATCTTCCGGCACGCCGCGGCGCAGCGGCGGCAGGCTTCGGCGCAGGCGCGGCAGTGTTCCGCCATGCCCGCGTGCTTCTCGCACTCGGTAGCGCACGCCTCGCACGCCTCGGCACAGGCGCGACACAACGCCGCGGCCAGGGGCCCGCCGCGGCTCATCGCGCGCAGAGCGGCGTCGCAGGCGTCGGCGCAATCGCGGTCCAGCCGGATGCACTGCGTCATCATCTTGACGTCCTTCTCGTCGAGGCAGGCGTCCGAGCACATCTCGCATGCCACGAGGCAGGTGACGCACGCCTCGATGCACTCGTGGTACTTCTCGCTCCTGCTGCTGAGATAGGTTCCGAGGTCGATGTTCGGCACGTCGCGTTCCCCTTGAAGAAAGTTGAATTGTGTCCGGCGGAAGCTGCGACGATCAAGAGCGACGTCATCGGGCTCCGCTGTCGCGCGCCTCTGCACACCGATGTGGCAGACGCAGTCGTTCAACACGCACTTCCACGTGCGCTGGCGTGAAGTGGCTGCGGGCGCGCGCGGCGTTCTGGCGGCGCGTCACGTGCCCCGCGACCGCTCAGACGCTGTTGGTTCCGGGGGCAAAAGGCGGGCCGAAGAGGACGCACGAATGACCATCCGATCTGAAGCACGTCGCCCAGCATGTGGATCCCATCGACGCGCGGTGGATGCAGAGGGCACCCGCTCCCACGCGAACGGCACCGCCTTCGGTCGGGGGTTCACCGTGACCCGCAGGTACTCCGTGCGGCCCGCATCGCTGCCCTCCACGACGATGCGCGTCACGTTCTGCGCGACCGGCGTCTCGGCATGGAGTGAATGGAGCGGCGACGCGGCGGAGTACGGGTTGTCCACCGTGAAGACGTGCGAGTCACCCTCGAGCAGGAGCACCGGCTTGCCGAACGCCGCCGCAAGCCGGCCGATCTGCGCCACGAGCGCATCGTACCCGGCCAGCGTCGGCTCCGCCGTATCCCACATGTCCGCCTGGAAGATCAGCACCACGGCCGACGCCTTCTCCTCACGCGCGTCGGCAAAGGTCCGGCGTCTGGTGAGGAACTCCGCGAGGCGGTGCGCGAGGGCGCGCTGGTGCGACTGCGGCCCGTGTTGATGACCGCACTCGTCGCGAGTGTCGAGTTCATCCCGATGGCCATCTCGACGGGTGCAGGCGCCGAGATCCAGCGTCCCCTCGCCACAGTCGTCATTGGTGGGCTGATCTCGGCCACGCTGCTGACGCTGCTGGTGCTCCCCACCGTGTACTCCTGGGTCGAAGAGCGGACGATGGCGCGGGTTGGCGCATGACGAAGCGGGAGGCGTTGGTGCGTCGCGGTCTCGTGCTCAACGACTCACCATCGGGTGTGATCGCGCCGATCGAGTAAGATCCTGCATGGCCATGAGCTACAAGATCGACCAGAAGCGGCGACTCGTCATGACCCGCGGATGGGGCGTTCTGTCGGCGCGGGAGCTCGCTGACGTAACGAGTCAGATTCTTCTTGATCCGCGGTTCGATCCGACGTACCGCAGCCTCGGCGACCTGCGGGACGTCACGGAGATCACCGTGGATACGTTGGCGACCGCGCACACCGCCGCGACGCCGCTCTTCGCCGCCGGCACGCGCCGCGCGATTGTTGCGACATCCGACGCGGTCTATGGCATGGCGCGCATGTTCGCGAGTTTCGCGGCGCGGTCCGGCCAGGACGTGCAGATCTTTCGCGATCTGCAGCTCGCCGAAGAGTGGCTTGAACTGTAGCGGCCAGTCCAGGGTGCGCCAGCACCGCAGGAAAATCCGAGAGCACCTTGCCGGTCTCGTCGGGGCCGGCGTGCTGGGAACGATTCTGTGGTACTTCGGGACCGCCGGACTCTTCGTCTTCGGCAGCGGGCTGGCCGTTGTCCCTTTCCTGCACGGTGGTGTCGTGCAGGGCTTCCACTGGCTCACCGAGCGGCAGTTCCTCGACGCGGTCGCCGTCTCCATGATCACGCCCGGCCCCGTCATGATCACGGTAGCGTTCATCGGCTACCTCGCCACAGGCGTCGCCGGCGGCCGCGGGTGCGATCGCCGGCGCGGCGTTCGTGCCCGGGCGCTGCCGCCGGTATCGTCGGGCTCGCGATTCGTGGCTTGGCGCTGTCGGGTCCTGCATGATCTCCGTCCGATCTTCTCGTCGCTCGTCCACTCTCTCCATCCGAGGTAGAACATGAGGTCGATCTCCAGTTGCCTTGTCGCAGCAGCGCTGATGGCCACGGCATCGGCGCACACGGCCAGTGCGCAGTCCACCCTCGGCGCCGCGTGGGATTCGGTCGGCACCGTTCTCCGGGCGCCGGGCACGCTCACCGGCGGCTACTATCGCTACAACATGCCGCGCCGCGACATCACGTTGCACATCAGCGACGTGACTGTCTCGCCGTCCCTCGCGCTGGGCTCGTGGGCCGGCTTCAGCGGAACGCCATCGGCGGCAACCGCGATGGGCGACCTCGTGCTGACCACGGCCGAGTTGAAGCCGGTGCTCGCGGAGCTTTCGCGGCAGCGTCTCGAGGTGACCGCGATCCACAATCATCTCGTCGGCGAGGAGCCGCGCCTCATCTACGTTCACTTCCATGGGCAGGGACGCGCCACCGACCTGGCGGTCCGCCTCGATCACGCCGTCGCCCTCACGGCCACGCCGCGCCCCGTCCCCGCCGCCGCCGCACCCAAGGCGCCGACCTTCGACACGGCGATGGTGTTCCGTGCACTGGGCGCGTCGGGCAAGGCGAATGGCGACGTGGCGCAGCTCTCGTTCATCCTCGTGCCCGGCCGGGTGACGATGCACGGCCGCACCGTGGTGCCGGCGCTCGGATACGGCAGCCCGGTCAATGTGCAGATGGTGAGCCCCACGCGGGCGGTGGCGACGGGCGACTTCGCCGTCCTGGGCGAGAAGGTCGAGCCGGTGCTCGATGCGCTCGCGAGCCATGACATCGGCGGGACCGCCGTGCACTCCCACCTCATCGGCGAGCGTCCGACGATCTACTACATCCACTTCTGGGCCGACGGTCGCCCCGACGACGTGCTGCGCGGCCTTCGTGCCGCGGTCGACGCGGCGCACTGAAGCGACGAGTTGCGCCGAACAGGCCGACATGCGCTGGGTGACTCGGCCACGGATCCGCGTGCACCGCACGGCCACAGCGTGGCTCGTGCGGAGATTCATCGACCCGGCGGCCGAGTTCCTGTTCGGACCCTCTGCATCTGGGCAGGGAGCCAGGTTTGGTGCAAGAGATGGCCTGCCGGTGACACTCGGGCGCGCCACGAACTAATCTTTACGGTCATTCGAGGGGACCAATAGCGCGATTCGAGGCCCAAGGAGCACCGGCGTGCGCGTACTGGTGGTCGAGGATGACGCCCGGCTTGCGGACGCTATCGCCCGCGGATTGAGGGAGCAGCGCATCGACGTCGTGACGGCGCGGTCGTTCGGCGAGGCGCGCGACCGCGCGTTGTTCGCCACCCACGACGTCATTGTGCTCGACGTCATGCTTCCCGGCGGCGACGGATTCGAGCTGTGCCGCCTGCTGCGCGCGCGCGGAGTCGCGACCCCCGTGCTCATGCTGACGGCGCGGGATGCCGTGCCGGATCGAGTCCAGGGCCTCGAAGCCGGGGCCGATGACTACCTCACGAAGCCGTTCGCGTTTTCCGAATTCATCGCTCGTCTCCGGGCGCTGGCGCGCCGGGCACCGGCGATCACGGCCGAGGTGATGCGTATCGCTGACCTGGAGGTCGACGTGGAATCGCGCCGGACGACGCGGGCCGGCCGGCCGATTCTGCTGACCGCGAAGGAATTCACGCTGCTCGAGTTCTTTCTTCGACATCAGGACGCCGTCGTGGATCGCGCGGCGATCACGGCGCGTGTCTGGGACGAGAACCACGATCCGTTGGCGAACGCGCTGGAGGCACTCGTGCGCCGACTGCGCGCCAAGATCGACGATGATTTCGAGCCCAAGCTCATTCATACCGTCCGCGGGGCCGGGTATCGATTCGGACTGCCGGCGTGAGGACTCGGCTTCAGCCGCTCGACCGTCTCCGACTTCGCCTCACGGCGTGGTATGTCGGCACCTATGCGGTCGTCCTCATTGCGCTCGGTGCCGGGTTGTTCTCGGTCGTCGCCCAACAGATCGGCCACGACCTCGACGACCGGCTGGCCGCGGCGACGGGCAGCATCATGACCGAAGAGCGAGGCAAACGTGCCGACTCGGTGCAGCTGCGCATTCCGGGCATCTCCCTGTATGTCTTTGATGCGCAGGGAACAAACGTGGTACGCCCCGATACCGCGAGCCCGCTGATTCGCGGCATCGTGCGCAAGGCGCGAGCGACCGGCGCCACGACCCTGCAGGTTGCGTCAGGAAAGGAGCGCGCGCTGCGCGCGCATCTGGCGCCGTTCACCGCCGGCGACGGATCCGCGCGCGTGGCGGTCGCAGCCGCCGATCTGGAGGACCTCGAGGATCGCTACACCCTCCTCATCACCCAGTTCGTCGCCGCGGCGTCCATCGCCTTGCTTCTGGTAACGCTCGGCGGCGTCGCGCTGGCGCGACAGTCGGCGGCGCCAGTGGAATCCGCGGTGGAACACATGCGCCGGTTCATGGCGGATGCGGGGCACGAGCTTCGCACCCCTGTCTCGGTCCTGCGGACCGAAGCCGAAGTGGCGCTGGAACGTAGCCGCGACCCCGATCGCGATTCAGTCGCGTTCCGGCGCATCGCCGACGAGGCGGCCAGTCTGGGTGCGGTGGTGGACGACCTGTTTACCCTCGCGCGTGCCGAGTCGGGCCAGCTTCCCGTGGAGCGGGCCGCGCTGTTCCTGGACGACGTCGTCTCGGATGCGGTCGCCGCCGCCGGCAGCACGGCGGCGCGAAAGGGTGTGGTGCTCTCGCTCGACGAGTATGAAGAGACCCGCACGGTCGGCAGCACGACGCTGCTGTATCGGCTCATGCTCATCCTGCTGGACAATGCGATCAAGTACACGCCGCCCGGAGGACGCGTCACCGTGTCGGTTCGCTTCCACGACTCTCGCGCAATCGTCGACGTGACGGATACCGGGGCGGGAATCGAGAGTGACGCCATACCGCAGGTGTTCGACCGCTTCTATCGAAGCGCCGAGGGGCGCGCCGCCGCGCCGGGTGCCGGCCTCGGGCTTTCAATCGCGCGATGGATTACGGATGCGCACGGGGGCACGCTGTCGCTGTCGTCGGCGGTCGGCGTCGGGACGAACGTCCGCCTCGAGCTTCCCAGAGCGCCCGTTCCGGCTCCGTAGGGTGGCGCCCGCCTCGATGTGATCCTGGCGTCAGGTTCGCGCGATACCCTGCTGCTTCACGATCGAGGAACCAGCCGATGGAGCAGACGGCACGGTGCGACGGCTTGGGGGATTGGCCGCAGTCTGGGCGGCATGGTGCTGTCCCCACGTTGTGCTCGCGCAAGACGCGTCCGCCGCGACCGTTCGCGTCCTTGTCAGCATGGCGAGTGGTCCCGCGGCCGACGTCATCGTCGCGAGTGGCGCCGTCGCGACCCGAACGGACGGCGGCGGACTAGCTCGGCTTCGCCTTCCATCAGGCTCGAGAATCGTGTCTGTGCGACGACTGGGGTTGGCGCCGGACTCCATCCGACTCGAGCTGCGAGCCGGCTCCGACACCGCAATCTCCTTTCTTCTGCGCGAGTACGTTGCCGCGCTCGCATCGGTCGTGATCACCTCTACGCGGATGGAGCGGCGAGTCGAGGATGAGCCGCTTCGCGTCGAGGTCCTGGCCGGCGAGGATGTTGGCGAGAAGATCCAAATGCGGCCGGCCGACTTGCGGCTTCTCCTCACGGAAATGAGCGGTGTGCGCATCCAGACCACATCGCCGTCGCTTGGCGCGTCCACCGTGCGCGTGCAGGGGCTGCGCGGCCGATACACGCAGATCCTCACTGATGGACTCCCACTCTACGGCGCACAGGCAGGCTCGTTCGGGCTGCTCCAGATTCCGCCACTGGAGCTGCGACAGGCGGAGGTGATCAAGGGGGCCGCGAGCGCGCTCTACGGACCTGGCGCACTGGCTGGTGTGCTCAACCTCGTCTCTCGCCGGCCGCCCGACAGCAGCGAGGCGATCATCAACCAGACGGCGCGTGGCGGCACCGACGTCGTCGCATTCGGCGCGCACGACTTCCCGACACGCGGCTCGGGCATGACACTGCTTGCCGGCGTGCACACCCAGCGAGCCGCAGACGTGAACCAGGATGGATGGTCCGACGTCCCGGGGTTCCGGCGTGTCGAGCTCCGCCCGCGACTCTTCCTGTCGGATAGCGCTGGCCGATCGTTGATGGTGACGGTGGGCGCATTCTCAGAGGACCGTGGCGGTGGATCGACAATTGGCGATGCCACGCCGCCAACGACTTTCCCCGAGAGTCTGACGACCAGACACGTCGATGCCGGGGCAACCGCGACGGCACGGGTCACCAGCGCCGTGTCGGTCGCGGCGCGCTTCGCCGCCAACGTCCAGGATCGCGTGCGACGGTTCGGTGCCCAGCGCGAGCGCGAACGGCTCACCACGCTGTTCGGCGAGGTAACGTCCATCGTGTCTGCTGGAGCCCACAGCGTGGTTGGCGGACTGACCGCACAGTACGAACGCTACCGAAACGGCGATGTGCCCCGGTTTGACCTGGCCGAGGCGACCCCGGCGCTCTTCGTCCAGTACACGTACGCGGCCATCGAGTGGCTGTCAACACAGCTCAACGGGCGCTGCGACGCGTCGTCCCGCTACGGAACGATTTGCTCACCGCGCCTTTCATTGCTCGCGCATTCGGGGCGCTCACTGAGCGTTCGTGTGTCAGGAGGGTCAGGGTGGGCCGCGCCATCGCCGCTGAACGAAGAGACCGAGATGTTCGGCCTCACGCGTGTTGACGGACCGTTGAACGTCGCCGCGGAGCGCGCGCGTTCCGTGTCGCTCGACGTCGGCACCACGCGCGGTCCGCTCGAAGTGCGCGGCACTCTCTTCGCCTCGCGCGTCAGCGACCCGGTGGGGCTGCGGCGCATCGCCGGCGATACGACGGGCCGCATCGCATTCGTCAACGCCGCCGGCCCCACGACGGTGCACGGGGCCGAGCTCTTCGCCGTGTATCACGAAGAGCCGGTGATCGTGACGGCGTACTATGCGGCCACACGCTCGCGGGAGACCTCCCTCGAGACCGGCCGGGTGCGCGAGTCGCAACTCGTGCCGCGCGAGAGCGCCGGACTGGATGCCGCCTTCGAGGAGGACGAATCGGGCACGCGCGTGGGCGTCGAGGCGTTCTACACCGGGCCGCAGGCGCTCGAGGACAACCCGTTCCGCACCGTGTCGCCGGCCTACACCACGGTCGGCGTGCTCGCGTCGCGGCGGCTCGGCCGCGCCACGGTGTTCCTCAACCTCGAGAACCTCACCGGCGTGAGGCAGACTCGCATCGACCCCTTGCTGCGACCGACGGTTGGGGAAGGCGGTCGCCGCACGGTGGATGTGTGGGGACCGCTGGAAGGCCGATCGGCGAACGCTGGCGTGCGGATCCGACTATGAGCGACGATCCGACGCGCCGCCACGCGGACACGCCGGACATGCCGCTGCCCGGCCGCACCGCGGGGTGGAGCGCATGGCTGCGCCGCTTCTCGCGCGACTGGGCGGCGGTGGTACTGGTCGGCGCCGTGGGGTTATCCGGCGTCGCGAAAGTCGGCGAGGACGTGTTCGCGCACGAATCCACGAGCTTCGACGGCGCGCTGCAGCGGTGGTTCCTCGCGCACCAGTATCCGTTCGTCGAGCGCGCCTTCTACTGGATCACCACACTCGGCGGGATCGGCGGGATGTGCGTGCTGGCGCTCGCCGGCGCGCTGTACCTGTGGTACCGGGGCCGGCGCCGTGTCGCGGCCGGCGTTCTCGTCGCTCCGGTCATCGCCATCGCGCTGTTCAACGGCGTGAAGCAACTGTACGCCCGCCCGCGGCCGCTCGGGCTGGGCGGCCGAGTCGACAGCTCGTATTCGTTTCCGTCGGGGCACGCCACCTCCTCGGCCGCCGTGTGCTGCACGCTCGCTTACGTGTTGTGGCGGGAGGGCTTCGTCCGCGGACGTGCCGCGCTCGCGCTGGCTGTCAGCGTACCGCTCCTCGTCGGCGTCAGCCGCCTGTACCTGAACGTGCACTGGACGACCGACGTGCTCGGCGGCTGGTGCGCCGGTCTGCTCATCGCCGTGCTCTCGGCTGCCCTGTACGACCGCTACCGTCGCCGGCGCGCCGTCGATCGAGTTGCAACGCCGTCACTCGTTTCCCCCACCACTCAGTCGCTCAACCGATGAAGAATCCAGGATCTCTCCGCCGTGCCGCCGCGCTGTTCGCCTTCGTGGCCGCCCATGCCACGGGACTCGCCGCGCAGGCCACGCGCGATACCATGGTCACCGACACGACCCGCCGGCATCAGACACTGTTCACAGCGGGCGACCTCGCGCTGGCCGCCGGATTCGCCGGGCTCACCGTCGCGATGTTTCCCGCCGATCGCTCGATCGCCCAGCGGCTCGAGAACGAGAACAGCAAGGCGAACCGGTTCCTCGACCGCTCGGCCACCGGGTTCGAGCTGATCTCGTCGCCGGGCGCGTTCATCATTGGGCCGGCGCTGTACGTCTACGGCCGGTATGCCAACCACCCCGGCGTCGAGGATCTCGGTCTGCACGGCACGGAGGCGGTCGTCCTCGCCTCGGGTGTGACCGGCGTCCTCAAGGGGTTGCTTGGCCGCTCCCGCCCATACGTCACCGCCGACACCAATCCGCGCGACTTCAAGTTCGGCAAGGGATTCTCCGGCGAGGATCGCTCGTCGTTTCCGTCGGGCCACACGACGACCGCCTTCGCCGCCGCCGCTGCGGTGACGAGCGAAGTGCAGCGCATGTGGCCACGCTACACGTGGTACGTGGCGCCGGTGATGTACGGGGGGGCCACGCTCGTAGGCCTATCCCGTATGTATCACAACAAGCACTGGGCGAGCGACGTCGTGCTCGGGGCTGGCATCGGAACCTTCAGCGGTCTCAAGGTCGCGCGGTACTCGCACGCGCATCCCGACAATTTCATCGACCGCGTGTTGCTGAAGACGAGCGTCGCGCCGGACGGCCATGGCGGAGGGGTCGTGGCGTTCACGGTGCCGGTACCGCAGTGAGCTCATGGCGGCCGTTCGCCTTCGCGTGCGCGGCGACCGTCGCGCTGCCCCTGCCCGCGGTCGCGCAGGTGGGCGACCCGCCCTCGGCCGTTCTGATCACCGGCCGTGATCTCGGACTAGTGGCAGGCGCGACGGCTGGCGCTGCCATCGTCTCCCGGTTCGACGTGGATGTGGCACGCACGTTTGGCGACTCCGGTTTCCACGCGAGACATCCCGCGCTCACCACGACCGCGAAGCGTGCCAGCCTCGTGACCGAAACGGTGTTGATGATCACCGGGGGAACGGTGTATGGCATCGCTCGTCTCCGGCACGACGACGTCACCGCCGACATTGCTCTGCACACCACCGAGTCGGTGCTATCGGCGGCGCTGTTCATCCAGGTAGTGCGCGGGGCGCTCGGACGGGCACGTCCGTACGTCATCGACGATGCCGGGGACAAGAAGGATGTCGACCCGTACGATTTCAAGCCGCTCCACGGCTTCACGAGCTTCAACTACCGATCGTTTCCCTCGATGCATGCGATGGCGAGCTTCGCGGTCGCTACTGCCCTCAGCGCGGAGATGCGCGTGCGCGACACGCCGAACCGGCGTGTCATCTCGCCTGTGCTCTACGTGGGCGCGGCCGTGCCGGCGCTCGCTCGCCTCTACCTGGACGAGCACTGGACCAGCGACATCGCCATGGGCGTGTTCCTCGGTGTGCTCGCCGGGCAGAAGGCTGTCTTCTACAGCCACGACCATCCGGACAACCGTGTTGACCGCGCCTTTCTTCGCCCGCAGATGGGCCTGGGGCTGACGTTCGACGCGCGTGGCCTGTCGTTGTTTGCGGGACCGCTGTAGCGCATGACTCGCAACGAGCTCACACCGGGTCCGCGCGTGGCGCGTCTGCGCCGCGGTCTGCTGCTCGCGGTAATCGCCGCCGGCTGCGCGAGGGTCGCGGCGCCGACATATAGCGGTACGGTCAGCGACCACTTCGACGGCAAGCGCTTTCACAACTACATGCGGTTCCGCGACGCGCAGATCGAGGACGCGCTCCGGCGCGCGCAACGCGAGATCTTCGGCCGGCGCGGGAGCTGGCCGAAGTGGGAGGAGGTGCTGACAGACGTGCCGCCGCGACGCGTGGGCGGTGGGGCGCTGCGCGTGACGTTCGTCAACCACGCCACCGTGCTGATCCAGATGGACAGCCTCAACATCCTCACCGATCCGATCTGGTCCGATCGCGCGAGTCCGCTGGGCTGGTACGGGCCGAAGCGTCATCGCCCACCCGGAATTCGATTCGAGGATCTCCCCCCGATCGACGTGGTGCTACTCAGCCACAACCACTACGACCACATGGACGTTCCGACCCTGCGTCGGCTCGTCGAGGCCTTTCATCCGCGCATCATCACGGGGCTCGGGAATGCCGCGTTCCTGGCGCGGCAGGGCATCCCCGCCACGCAGGACATCGATTGGTGGCAGTCCACGAGGGTGGCGAATGGTCTCACGATCTCGGGCGTGCCGGCCCAGCACTGGTCGGCCCGGTGGTTCAACGACAAGTGGCGCACCCTCTGGCTCGGCTTCGTGATCCAGGGCCCATCGGGCAGGCTCTACTTCGCTGGCGATACCGGCTTCGGCGAGTTCTTCCCCGCAATTCGCGAGCAATACGGACCGTTCCGGCTCGTGATGCTTCCCATCGCCCCCGGTCGCCCGCGAGACGCGATGGCGCCGCGCCACATGTCAGCGTCGGACGCGGTGCGCGCATACCAGGTTCTCGGCGCGTCGACGGCGATTGCGCTGCACTTCGGCACCTTTCAACAAGGGGATGATTCCGAGCACGAGCCGGTCGATTCGCTACGAGCGGCAATTGTGAATGCTCGCCCGTGTGAGGTCCGCTTTTGGGCGCTGCACAACGGGGAAGCGCGCTCGGTGCCGGCAGTCGACGACGGCGCGCTCCCACGCCGTGTGCATCCGACGGGCACACGATGCAGGACAGCGCGCATCGATAGCGAGCCCCGCTGATAATCCCGATTGAATTCATCGGGATTCGCGTTTATGGTTGGGAACCACTGGAGTGTGCGATTCGGTGACTCCACTCGTGCCCACCACGAACGTCAGGCCGCCCGTGTCCGCTACTGCTTCGTCTGGTCGTTTCAGCCTCGCTGCTCTCGCCTGCGTACTAGCCCTCCCATCGGGAGCCTTCGCGCAACAGGCGGCTGCTCCCCCGGCCGACGCGTCCGCGCGCAGGTTGGACACAGTGCGCGTCATGGCCAAGGTGGCGCCAAAGACGGTCACGTCACTGCCGGAGCGCCGAGGGGCCCTTCTGCTCAGCGGGATGAAGACCGAGGTGATCCTCGTCGACAGCATGGGAGCCAACGCCGCCCAGAACGTCGCGCGCCAGGTGCTCGGCCGGGTACCGGGGCTGGTGGTCGCCGAGACTGAAGGGGCCGGGTTCCCGACGAACGGGATTGCGGTGCGGGGCCTGAACCCCACGCAATCCATCGAGATGAACGTACGCCAGAACGGCGTCGGGATCGCCGCCGATCCGTACGGATACCCCGAGACCTACTACCTGCCTCCCCTCGAATCGGTGGAGCGCGTGGAGATCATCCGCGGCGCGAGCGGGCTTCAGTTCGGGCCCGAGTTTGGCGGTGTCGTGAACTACGTGATGCGCCGAGGCGATCCCTCGCGACCCTTCGCGGTCGCTCTCCAGCAGACGGGAGGGAGCGATGGCCTGCACAACACCTTCGGCTCGATCGGGGGCGGGGCAGGCCGGATCCAGTGGTTCGGCGCCATGCAGCGAAAGTCTCAGGACGGCTGGCGCCCCAATTCCGATCTGCTTCAGACGACGAGCTACGCAGCGGTCACGGCCTCCCTCACGCCGGCGTTCACCGCGACTTTCGACTACTCGGCGCTGCGGAATCGGATTCACATGCCGGGCGGCCTTTCGGACGATCAGTTCGAGGCAGGCGCGCGGCAGTCCTTTCGTGCGCGCAACTGGCTGACCTCGCCCTGGAACGTGACCACGGCCACGCTGGCGTGGGCTCCGTCGCGAAACACGCGCGTCGAGAGCGTGACCTCGTACCTCCGTAGCGGCCGGTCGCTCGTCTGGCGCAACGAGGACGGCGGA
>JBBQDE010000008.1:0-18673 GCA_038319425.1 Gemmatimonadales bacterium | reverse complement strand
CGCGAACAGCGACAGCTCTTCCCCTTCCATGTATTCCTCGACGAGGACCTCCGCCCCCGCGGCGCCGAAGCGATTTCCCTCCAGCATGTCCTCGATCGCTTCGTCCGCCTCCGCGAGGGTCTGGCAGACGATCACGCCTTTGCCGGCGGCGAGCCCCGATGCCTTCACGACCACCGGCGCCCCGAACCGCCGGGCGGCGGCTTTCGCGTCCGCGGCGCGCGAGTGCACCTCGGCCCGCGCCGTGGGCACTCCGGCATCCAGCATGAGCTGCTTGGCGAACGCCTTTGACGTCTCGATCTCTGCGGCCGCGCGGGTCGGTCCAAAGATGGGAAGCCCAGCGTCCTGGAACTGGTCCACGATGCCGGCGGCGAGGGGAGCCTCCGGTCCCACGATGGTGAGGTCTACCCGCCGTTCCCGGGCCAGGCGTTCGAGCCCCGGGAGATCGCTGACCACTATCGGGACGCACTCCCCCAGCTCGGCGATGCCGGGATTGCCGGGCGCGGCGATCAGCTCCAGGGCCGGGTCGTCCCGGCGAAGCTTCCACGCGAGCGCATGCTCGCGGCCTCCTCCCCCCACGATCAGGACGCGCATGGGGGCTCAATATAGTCCGGCGCCGAGGGCCCTCGGCGTACTGCCTCTGGCGGTCACTGCCGAAAAGCGTAATATGTTTACGAACCTCACGACGCCGAGGGGTAACGCAGTGCAGCTGGAAGATCTACAGATCGCGCTGCCGGACCGATACCGCGTGCAACGCGAGATCGGTCGGGGCGGGATGGCTGTCGTCTATCTCGCCGAAGACGTGCCGCATGGGCGGGACGTCGCTGTCAAGGTGCTCAGCCCCGAGCTCACCTCGTCGATCGACGGCGAGCGATTCCGCCGCGAGATCCAGATCGCCGCGCGGCTGAGCCACCCCAATATCCTCCCCGCGTACGACTCGGGAAGCGCGAACGGCCTGCTCTACTACGTGATGCCGTTCATCCAGGGTGAGTCGCTCCGCGGACGGCTCGATCGCGAATCGCAGCTGCCGATCGAGGAAGCGATCGCGATCACCTGCGAGGTGGCGGATGCGCTGTCGTACGCGCACTCGCAGGGGGTGGTGCACCGCGACATCAAGCCCGAGAACGTGCTGCTGCAGAGTGGGCATGCGGTGGTCGCGGACTTCGGCATCGCGCGCCTCGTGCAGGACGTCGGCGGCGAGAAGCTCACGCAGACCGGGATGTCGATCGGCACGGCGACGTACATGAGCCCCGAGCAGTTCACGGGCGAAAAGGTCGACGGGCGGAGCGACGTGTACGCGCTGGCATGCGTACTCTACGAGATGCTCGTGGGGCAGGTGCCGTTCACCGGCCCGAACGCGATGGCGATCATGGCGCGGGTCACGATGCAGGCGGTGCCCTCCATCCGGCTCGTACGCTCCTCCGTCCCCGACGACGTGGAGGCGGTGATCTTCCACGCGCTGGAGAAGACGCCCGCCGATCGCTTCGCGACGATCGACGAGTTCAAGGACGCCCTGCTGAGCGGCAACCACGGCGTGACGTCCACGTTCGCGAAGAGCACGCCGATGTACACGGCGGCGTATCGGGCGACGCACGGGACGCGCGGATGGAACCGGCGGCGCAGCATGGCCGGCGCCGCCGTGGCGGTACTGCTGCTGGCGGGGAGCGTGGTGGCGGCGAAGGCGCTGTTCGGCCCGCACATAACAACATCGGCCGCGACCGTCGATCGCGACGCAGACCCCCGACACATCGGCGTCCTTTATTTCGACGACGGCAGCAAGGACGGCTCGCTGCGGTTTCTCGCCGATGGACTTACCGAGTCGTTGATCGACGAGCTGTCGCGCGTCGGAGTGCTCGACGTCGTCTCGAAGAACGGCGTTCGCCTCTTCCGCGGAATGCCGTACGAGACGGTGCAGGATTCGGTGCAACACACCTTGAAGGTGGGAACCGTCGTACGTGGCGAGGTGGAGCCCTCGTCCAAGGGCGCGCGGGTAACCGTGCGTTTGGTGGATGCCGTCAACGGCTCCGACTACTCGCGCAAGAGCTTCGAGGTCGATACCACGAACTCGCTCGCCGCGCAGCAACGCCTCTCAACAGAGGTCGCCGAGTTTCTGCGTAGCCGACTGGGCGACGAAGTGAAGCTGAAGGAAACGCGCGTCGCGACCACGAGCTCCGACGCGTGGACGCTGCTGCAGCGTGCGGAGAAGAGACAAAAGGACGCCGACTCGCTGAGCGCTGCGGGGCAACTGGCTGCCGCCACGCCGCTCCTTCGCGAAGCGGAAGCCCAACTGCGGCGTGCGCAGGAGCTGGATCCGAAGTGGATGCGACCGTACGTCGCGATGGCGGCGCTTGCCTATCAGCGCGCAAGGCAGCAGAAGCCGCAGCCCGCACTCGCGCTGGCATCGGTCGACAGTGGGCTCGCGCACGTGGCGCAGGCACTGCGAGTCGATCCGCGTTCGGCGGATGCGCTCGAGTTGCGAGGAAAGCTGCGCTACCTGCTCATTGAACAGCAGCTCGTGCTCGAGGGTCCGGACTGGCGGCGAACGCTCGACAGTGCCGAGGCCGACCTCCGCTCCGCCGTCGATCTCAACCCGGCCCAGACCGGCGCGTGGGTGACGCTCAGCAGCCTTGCGTACAAGAAACAGAACGTCCAGGAAGCGATGAGCGCGGCGCAGAAGGCGTACGCTTCTGACTACTATTTGGCCAACGCCCGAGGGGTGCTTCAGCGGCTGTTCTGGACATCGCACGACAGCGAGATGTTTCCCGATGCCGCGCGGTGGTGCGCGGTGGGACACCAAAGGTTCCCGCGAGACGTCTTCTTTGTGCAGTGTCAGCTCTGGATGCTGACGACAAAAGCGTTCAAGGCGGATCCCGACGAGGCGTGGCGCCTCGTGAACTCGGTGCGATCGATCGCCTCTCCCGCGGATAGTGCGTTTACGATCCGGCGTGCGCGGATCGTTGCCGCCATCGTCATCGCACGTGCCGGCCTCCGGGACAGTGCGCGCAGCGTGCTCACGAGTGCGCGCACGTCAGCGGAGGCGGATCCCAAACGCGAGCTGCAGGGAGACGAAGCGATTGCGCGCGTGTACCTGCACGACTACGACACTGCCGTGCGGTTGCTCGAAAGCTACCTCGCGGCGAATCCCGAGCACCGCAAGGGCTTCGTGACGAATACCTCGCTCTGGTGGAAGGACCCGCAGCTTCAAGGGCATCCGCGGTTCAAGGCGCTGATTGCGGGAGCACGCTAAGATGGTCTGACGGTCTGACGGCAGAAGGGCACACCAAGATTCAGTCCGGTGTGCCCTTCGCAGCGTCTGTCCGACCGTCCGACCGTCCGACCATTAGACCGGCGGTATCGGCTCCGCTCCCGGAGGTGCGGGCGGCGCGTCGGGCCCGCGGAAGGCATCGCGGAACGCGTCGACCGCGCGGCGCAGCGCATCGGACACGTGGTCGAACCCCCGGCGCGCTTCGGCGGAGTAGTAGCTCGTGGCTGCGGCGTAGTCGTCGCCGAGGTGCGGCGCGGGCTCGTTGCGCCGGGCGTACGTGCCGCCGAGGATCACGTCGTACGTCCCGCCGGTGCGCCACCGCTCGAGCTCTCCGGCCCGCACGGTGTGGAAGGGATGCTCGCGGAACGCAGTGTTCAGGAGCCGGAGGATCCGGTCCCACGTGTCGCCGCCTGTCTCGTACGCGGCCGCCTGGCGCATGAACTCCTCGACGCTCGCGGCGTCGCCGTAGTCGGGACCGCCGGCGAGCTTCATGAACGCACGCTGCGCCACGACAGTATCCTGCACCGCGAGCAGGCCGGCGCGATCGGTGGACAGCTCGCTTTTGCGATGCCACTCGAGCAGCGCGAGCTGGAATGGCAGCAGCGCGAGGCCGACGGGGAAGAGCGCGAGCGTGCCGATCGAGAGGATCACCAGCGCCACGGTGCGATACAGCATGTGGCCGCTCATGATGTGGCCGAGCTCGTGCGCGAGGAGGAAGCGGCGCTCGTCGTCGCCGTCGAGGAGCTCGAGCGCGCCCGACGTGATGACGATGAAGGGCTGCTCGAAGCCGATCGCGTACGCGTTCACCGTCGGCGATTGCGCGACATACAGGTCCGGCTGCACGGGCCAGTCCATCGTGCGGCAGACGTCAGCGAGCAGCGCGTGCAGCCTGGGGCGTTGTGCGGGCCCGACCTGAACGGCGTTCGCAAGAAAGAGCTGTCGAACGCCGCGCTCGGTGATGAAGCCGGCGACCTTCCGCACGACCTCGTCGAAGCCCGGGATCGCGCGCAGCGTCTCCAGCGCCGCGCGGTCGGCGGGATGCTCCCAGGCGCGGGAGGAGATCTGTGGCAGGACGGTCGGCACTCGGAACTCCTGGACAATGGATACCCGAGACTACGGATGACGCGCCGGGAAGGTGTCAGAGCGCCGACGTCAGGAGGAGAACGGGGGAGCGACCGGCGAGGAGCCGAGAGCCTGGAGCGGTGAGTGGCATGCGACGCATTGCCCACTACTTACCGCTCGCCGCTCCTCGCGCCGATGCACTCGGCTGTCGTTCGCCGGTGCTCGCTCACACCACGTGAAAGGCGTGCTCGAGGTCCGCCAGCAGGTCATTCACGTCCTCCACGCCGCAGCTCAGGCGGATGAGCCCTTCCGTGATGCCCAGCTGCGCGCGACGCGCCGGCTCGACGCTGGCATGCGTCATCGAGGCGGGGTGGCTGATGAGGCTTTCGACGCCGCCCAGCGATTCCGCCAGCGAGAAGAGGCGACAGCGGCTGAGCACGGCGTTGGCCTTCTCCTTGGTGCCCAGCTCTACCGAAATCATGCCGCCGACGCCCGACATCTGGCGCTTCGCGAGCGCGATTTGCGGATGCGACGGCAGGCCCGGGTAGATCACCCGCTCCTCTCCGAGACGCTCGGCGAGCCAAGCGGCGATCTGGCGACCGTTCTCGTCGTGCCGCGGCATGCGGAGATGGAGCGTCTTGGTGCCGCGGAGGGCGAGCCACGCGTCGAACGGCCCCGGATTGGCGCCGGCGGCATTCAGGTTGAACTGCAGGCGCATGGCCAGCTCGTCGTCGTTCAGGATCGCGATGCCGCCGATCATGTCCGAATGGCCGTTCAGGTACTTCGTCGTGGAGTGGTAGATCATGTCCGCGCCGAACTCGAACGGCCGCTGGAAGAACGGCGAGCAGAAGGTGTTGTCCACCAGGAGGAGCGCGCCGCCCCGATGCGCCACGTCCGCCGCGGCCCGCAGGTCGGTGATTCGCATCAGCGGGTTCGACGGCGTCTCCACGAACACCAGGCGCGTCTTCGGCGTCATCGCGTCGGCGATGCGCTGCGGGTCGCGGGTGTCGACCCATGATAACGTGAGGCCGAAGTTCTGGAGCACCTTGTCGAACAGCCGAAAGACGCCCCCGTACATATTCTCGCTGCAGACGACGTGATCGCCGGCCTTGAAGAGCATCATGATGGAGGAGACGCACCCCATCCCCGAGCTGAAGGCGATGCCGTGGCGCCCCCCTTCCAGGGCCGCGACGTTGCGCTCGAGGGCTTCCCGCGTCGGATTCTTGCCGCGAGCGTACTCGTAACCCTTGTTCTGTCCGAGCCCCTCCTGCACGTACGTGGAGGTGAGGTAGACCGGCGTCATGATCGCGCCGGCAAGCGGCTCAGGCCGCTGCCCGGCGTGGATGGCGCGGGTTGCAAAGCCCGCGTCGAGATCGTCGTCGTAAACCCGCGTCATGCCGATACTACTCCAGGTCGAGTCGTGCCGGTCAAGTTAACGGGAGCACCGGTGGGCGGCGAGGACGCCGCCTACGCCTGACCCGCCCGCGCGGGTGCGAACCCAGCTGAATTCATGACCCTGTCAGGGAACATCACCGCCCCACACTGCCTCGTCGTGGACGATGAGCCGCGCCTGCGCCAGGTGCTCGTGCACCTGATGACGGCCGACGGCTTCACGTGCCTCGAAGCGGGGAACGGCGAGGAGGCACTGGCGCAGCTCCAGCGGTTTCCGATCACGCTCGTGATGAGCGACTTGCGGATGCCGAAGATGGATGGCCTGGAGCTGCTCCGGCATGTGCGTTCCCGCTGGCCCGACGTCGCCGTGGTGATGATCACGGCCGTGGCGGACGTGGAGGTTGCGGTGAGCTGCCTGGCGATCGGCGCAATGGACTACCTCACCAAGCCGTTCCACCTGGAGGAGGTCCGAGCGCGTGTCGCGCAAGCGATGGAGAACCGGCGCCTGGTGCTGGAGAATCGCGGCTATCAGGAGAGTCTCCAGGAAAAGGTCGCGGTGCAGGCGCGGCGGCTCGAAGAGCTGTTCATGGCGAGCATCCAGTCGCTGGCCGAAGTGCTCGAGCTGAAGGATCCCTACACGCGCGGGCATTCGGTACGTGTGAGCGACTACTCCGCCGTGATCGCCCGCGAGCTGGGGCTTGGCGGCGAGATGCTACGCCAGATCGAGTTGGGGGGCCACGTGCATGATATCGGCAAGATCGGTGTGCGCGAGGAAGTGCTGAACAAGCCGGGCAAGCTGACGGATGCGGAGTACGAGCACATCATGACGCACCCGGTCGTCGGGTGGCGTATTCTCGCGCCGCTGCTCGCGGAAACGCCGGTGGCGCTCAACATCGTGCGCTCGCACCATGAGCGATTCGACGGGCGCGGCGTACCGGACGGGCTCGTGGGCACGGCGATCCCGCTCGAGGCCCGGATCGCCGCCGCGGCCGACTCGTTCGATGCGATGACCAGCGACCGGCCGTACCGGCCCGATGGCCTGAGCGTGGACGACGCGATCAAGGATCTCGTCCGCTGCAGCGGGTCGCAGTTCGATCCGGATGTCGTCGTGGCACTCGTGCGCGCGTGGGAAGGCGGTCGTCTCACCATCGTGCGGCGGCCCACCGCACCGCGCGGGATGCCGGTGGTGGAGCGGGGCATGGCGCCACCGTCGAGGCTGCAGGCCTAGCCCGAGACGATCTCGACGACGCTCGGCCGCTTGTATGCGCTGAGCCGTCGCTCGCACCATCGGCGCACGTCGTCTTCCGTGACCGATCCGGTCACGCGGAGCACGATGTCGTGCTCCCTGATGGCGTCCGGACGCGCCTCCACCTGCGCCTTGGCGACGCCGGGCAGCTCCAGCACCGCCCGCTCCAGCTCGCGCGGGTAGATGTTGAAGCCATTGCGCGTGAACATCGGCTTGAGCAGGCCGAGAAAGCGCACCGAGCCGTCGGCGTCGCGCACACCGCGGTCTCCCGTGTACAGCCACCCGTCACGCCGCGGCAGCCCATCCTGGCGATCATGGAGGTAGCCGCGAAACACGTTCTCGCCGCGCACGCAGATCTCGCCGTCGACACCGTCGGGAAGAGGCTCGGTGGGTGATGGCGGGAGCCGGGGAACATCGGCGGTGTCATAGTCGGCCGGCGTAAAGATGTTGACGTCCACGCCCGCATATGAACGGCCAAGGGCGCCGCGGACATTCGGGCGGCTGAGCTGATTGAACAGGCATACTGGCGCTGCTTCGGTGAGCCCATAGCCCTGCCGGAGCTCCACGCCGGTGGCGTCGGCCCAGCGGTCCTGCAGCGCCTCGGGGAGCTCGGCGCCGCCACACACGCACAGCCGCAGCGCGCTCCCGCGAAGATCGATGCGGAGCCGCGCGAGCGCGTCGAGCATGGCGTAAAATACGGACGGAACGCCGACCACTTCCGTGACGCTGGTGGCGAGGAGCTCCACAGCACGCGACGCATGAAAGCGCTCCATCGTCGTCACGCGAGCGCCGGCGAGCAGCGGGGCGGTGCCGGTGACGGTAAGGCCGAACAGGTGGGCGAATGGCAGCAGCGCGAGAACGTGATCATCGGCAGTGTTCGCGAGGCCCCGCACGGTGGCGCGAGCGTTGGCGAGCAGATTGGCGTGGGTCAACACGGCACCGAGCGGCGTACCGCGCATCGCCGAGGTATAGACGATCGCCGCCTCCTCGTCCCGGCCGGCGGCATCGCGTTCGCCTTCGAGCGACAAGCCGTGGTGCGATCCGAGGTCCACGTCCCGGGCGACGCCGCTCGCCAGCACGCGTGCGCTCCGCGGCGCATCGTCGAGGAGCACGACGACGAGTCCGGCCGGCACGCGTGCTGCGAGCGTCGTGGTAGTGAAAATGGCACCCACGCCGGCGTCCTCGCACTGCGACGCGACTTCGTCGGACGCCGCCAGCGGATTGACCAGCACCGCGCCGCGCCCCTCGCTGGCGGCGAGCGCGGTAAAGAAGGCGGGCGACGTGGGGAGGAGGATCGCCGAGCGACGGCCGCTGAGCGCGCGCACGAGCGGCGCGCTGCGCTGCAGCAGCGTGAGCCCCGCGGCCACGAGCTGCTGTGCCTCGAAGTCGTTCACGCGACCGCCGCCGCCGGCGACCGCCAGCGGCAGGAGGGCGAGGGGATTGCTCACGCTGCAATATCGGCGGCGGCGCGCTCCCGCGCTGCGGGCTGGGTGTCCGCTACAGCTCGAACCGCCGCAGCGATCCCTTGAGTCGCTCGGCCACCTGGGCGAGGTGCTGGCTGGAGCTCGCGATATTGGACATCGCGGCCGACTGCTGCTCGACGACGGCGCTCACCTGCTCGGCGGTGGAGGAGTTCATCTCGGCCGTGGCGGCCAGCGCTTCGATCTCGCCCGCGAGCGCTTCGGCCTCGCCGCGCTGTGCATCGGCGGCGTCCACGATCCGATCCACCGCGGTGCGAGCGCCGGTGATCTCGCGATCGATCTGGGTGAGCGCCTCGGCGGACGCGCGGATCACCGCCTCGCCCGCCGTGACGCGGTCGCTGGCAATGAGGATCTGCTCCTCCGTCTTCACGGCGCTCGTGCGGATCTCGGCGGCGAGCTTGCGGATCTGGTCGAGCGCCTTCGCACTCTCGCCGGCCAGCTTGCGCACTTCGTCGGCAACGACGGCAAAGCCGCGGCCATGCTCGCCGGCGCGCGAGGCCTCGATCGCGGCGTTGAGGGCGAGCAGATTCGTCTGTCGCGCGATGGTGCCGATGGCGTCGGTGATCTTCCCGATGCGCTGCGACTTCTCGCCCAGCTCCACCACGGCGGGAACCGCGGCCCCGGTGACGGCACTGATCTCGGCCATCGCCGTCAGCGCCTCGCCGGCGGCGATGGTGCCGCGCCGAGTCGTGCGCTGGGCGACGTCGGCGGCGTTGCGTGCCTGTTCGGCGTGGCTCGCCACGGCGACCGCGCGAGCCGCGACCCGGCCGGAGGCTTCCGAGGCGTTCGCGATGCCCCGCGTCTGCGAGGCCGCGGCATTGGCGATGGCACTCGCCGCGCCGGAGACTTCCTCGGTGGACGCCGTCATCTGCTCGGCGCTGGATGCCAGCTCTTCCGCCGTGGCGGCCACGTCGCCGGCGCTGGTATCGAGCTCCGACACGAGCGCGCGCAGCCCCGACGTCATCTCGCGGAAGGAGCCGGCGAGCTGGCCGACTTCGTCGTCCGACTCGAACGCGAGCTGCTCGCGCAGGTTGCCACGCGCGACCTTCTCCGCCTGCGCCGAGAGCTCCACCATGCCACCGGTGAGCTGCCGCGCCGCCACGTACGCCGCTCCCACCGCCAGCGCGAACGCGAGCAAGGCATAAAGCGCGAGATCCATCACGGCATGGCGCGCATCGGCGAGCAGGGCATCGGCGCGTCCGGTGGCGACGACGGCTCCCACGACCTTGCCGGATCCATTCACGATGGGAATGGCGCCGGCGAGCACCTGATCGCCGTCCACGTCATACACGGCAGTGGCGCCGCTTCGGCCGCCGGCGACGCGCTCGCTGAGGGCGTCGGCGAACCAGACGTCGCCCGCGGTGGTCATCCGCTCGCTCTGGAGCACGTAGCGGAATTGGCCCTGCCGGTCCCGCACGACCACGTCGAGCGCGATCAGCTCGTTGCCGGCGCCGAGCGCATCGTTGTTGTCGATGCGCGAGCGCCGGATCACGTCGCGCGCGACGGCGGGAACGACGAGACTGTCACGCGACGTGGTGCCCATGGCCGCCGCGAACTCCGGCGGCAGCAGCGCGGCGGCGCTGCTGGCGATCGCGGCGAGCCGCTCTCCCTGTGCGCGCGCCAGCGCGGTCCGCACGCGTTGATACGTGGGCGCGAGCAGGATGCCGAGCGTGACGAGCACCGCGGCCCCGGCGAGGGCGGCCATCTTCAGCCGGACGGGAAACCTGGTAGCGGCGCGCAGGAGGCGGAGGGGAAGGACGGAGTGGGGAATGCGACCGCGGCGTACGTCGTACGCACCAACGATCAGACGCGCCCCTGAACGTGACGGTCACACTCGCGCCGCGCCGGCGTGCGCGCTTGCCCGACCTGCGGCCCCTGGTAGCTTTCGGCTTCCACCGATGGAGGGGTCATGGCGCAGGGCGGCACGACGGGCTTGATGGTGAGCGTTTCGGGGATTCGCGGTCGCGTGGGCGACGCGCTGACGCCCGAGGTCGTGGCACGTTATGCCGCGGCGTTCGGGGCGTGGTCGATCGCCCGCGGCACCTCGCGGCAGATCGTAGTGGGACGCGACAGCCGCGTTTCCGGCCCGATGTTCCACCGCATCGTCGTCGGAACGCTTCAGCTCGTGGGCTGCGACGTGATCGACATCGGGCTCACCACCACCCCCGGCTGTCAGCTCGCCGTGGAGCATCACCATGCCGCGGGCGGCCTGATGCTCTCGGCCAGCCACAATCCGATCGAGTGGAACGCCCTCAAGCTCATCGGCGCGAGCGGGCTCTTTCTGGAGGCGGCCGAAGGCGCCGCGATGCGGGCGCTGGTGGAGCAGGGCACGCCGCACGCGTCCTGGGACCGGATCGGGCGGGTGATCCAGGACGACGACGTGGCGGCCCGTCACGTGGCCTCGGTGCTCGCGATTCCCTACCTCGACGTGGCCGCGATCCGGAAGCGGAAGTTCAAGGTGGGGCTCGATTGCGTGCGCGGCGCGGGCGCGACCGTGATGCCGATGCTGCTCGAGCAGCTCGGCTGCGAGGTGGTGTCCATCAACATGGAGCCGGACGGCCGCTTTCCGCGCGAGCCGGAGCCCGTCCCGGAGAATCTGAAGGAGCTGGAGCGCCTGGTGAAGGAGAGTAGGGCAGACCTTGGCCTCGCGGTGGATCCGGATGTGGATCGTCTGGCGCTCGTGGCCGATGGCGGCCGGGCGATCGGGGAGGACTACACCCTCGCGCTCGCGGCGCGGGTGGTGCTGCGGCACCGGCGCGGGCCGCTCGTGACGAACCTGTCCACCAGCCTCGTGGTGGAGGACGCGGCCCGCACGGCGGGGGTGGAGGCGGTCCGGGCGCCGGTCGGCGAGGTGAACGTGGCCGTGCGCATGCGGGAGCTGAAGGCACCGATCGGCGGCGAGGGAAACGGGGGAGTCATCCTGCCCGAGGTGCATCTCGGCCGCGATGCCCCCATCGGCGCGGCCCTGGTTCTGCAATTGCTTCTGGAGGAGGGGCGGCCCCTGTCGGCGATCGTCGACTCCATGCCGCGGTACGTGATCGTGAAGGAGAAGCTGCCACGACCGAACGCCAGCCTCGACGCGGTGTATGCCGCATTGAAATCGGCCTTCCCGGACGCGGCAGCGGACGCGCAGGACGGGCTCCGCCTGGCCTGGCCGGATCGGTGGGTGCACGTCCGTCCGTCGGGCACCGAGCCGATCGTGCGGGTGATCGCCGAGGCGCCTGACGAGACTGCGGCGCGGGAGCTCGTCCGGCGGTCGCGCGTGCCGCTGGATGCGCTGGGCGGCTGAGGCGGACAGCGACTGGTACGCTTTCTCTTTCGAGGACGCAACACATGTGCGGAATTGTCGGCTATATCGGGGAGCGGCAGGCGGCGACCCTGCTCGTGGAGGGCCTCAAGCGGCTCGAGTATCGCGGGTACGACTCCGCCGGCGTATCGCTCATGAACGGCAACGGGCTCGAGACGCGGAAGGCGAAGGGCAAGATCGTCATGCTGGAGAAGGCGATCACGTCCAATCCGGTGCACGGCAAGGTGGGGATCGCGCACACGCGGTGGGCCACGCACGGGCCGCCGAACGAGTGCAACGCGCATCCGCACCATGACTGCAAGGGGAAGATCTCGGTGGTGCACAACGGCATCATCGAGAACTACGGCCCCCTCCGCGCCATGCTCAAGAAGACCGGGCACACGTTCGTGTCGGACACCGACACGGAAGTGCTGGCGCACCTGATCGAGGCGGCGTTCGACGGGAAGCTGGAAGACGCCGTGGTGGACGCGCTGGCGCTCGTGGAGGGGACGTACGGGATCGCGGTGATCTCGGCGGACGACCCGGACAAGATCGTCGCGGCGCGGAAGGGGAGCCCGCTCCTGATCGGTATCGGCGAAGGGGAGAACTACGTCGCCAGCGACGTCGCGGCGATCCTCGCGCACACGCGGCAGGTCGTCTACCTCGACGACGGCGAGATGGCCGTGCTCACGCGCGACGGCTACACGGTGTGCGACCTCTATCAGCAGACGGTGAAGAAGGGCGTGAGCCGCATCGACTGGGATCTCGACCAGATCGAGAAGGGCGGCTTCGACCACTTCATGCTGAAGGAGATCATGGAGCAGCCGCAGACGATCGAGAACACGATGCGCGGGCGCCTCGTGACGGACGAGGGCTTCTCGAAGCTCGGCGGCCTCAATCTCACGATGGACGAGCTGCAGAAGATCGACCAGATCATCATCACCGCGTGCGGCACGAGCTGGCACAGCGCGTTGATCGGCAAGCTGATGATCGAGGAGCACGCGCGCATCCGCTGCGAAGTGGAGTACGCGTCGGAGTTCCGCTATCGCAATCCGATCGTGACCGACCGGACGCTGTGCGTGGTGATCTCGCAGTCGGGGGAGACGGCGGACACCCTGGCGGCGATGCGCGAAGCCAAGCGGCGCGGCGCCAAGACCCTCGGACTGGTGAACCAGGTGGGCTCGACGATCGCCCGCGAGGACGACGGCGGCATCTACCTGCACGCCGGCCCGGAGATCGGCGTCGCCTCTACGAAGGCGTTCACCAGCCAGGTGATCGCGCTGGCGCTGCTGACGCTCAAGCTCGGCCGCATCCGTAACATGTCGGTGGTGCAGGGGCGCGAGATCGCGCAGGCAATGGAGGCGTTGCCGGCGCAGATCCAGAGCATCCTGGATCGCGCCAAGGAGGTGGAGAAGATCGCCGAGGCATTCGCCGACGCGACCAATTTCCTGTACCTCGGCCGCGGGTACAACTTCCCGGTCGCGCTCGAAGGCGCGCTGAAGCTGAAGGAGATCAGCTACATCCACGCCGAGGGCTATCCGGCGGCCGAGATGAAGCACGGCCCCATTGCGCTGATTGACGCGGACATGCCGGTGGTATTCATCGCGCCGCACGATTCGGTGTTCGACAAGGTCGTGTCGAACGTGCAGGAGGTGAAGGCGCGCGGCGGCCGCGTGATCGCCATCACGAGCCGCGATGAGCCGTCGCTCGAGGGAAAGATCGACTATGAATTCCGGATCCCCGAGACGATCGACATGCTGAACCCGGTGCTCGCCGCGATTCCGCTCCAGCTGCTGGCGTACTACATCGCGGCGAAGCGGGGGCTGAACGTGGACCAGCCGCGCAATCTCGCGAAGTCGGTAACGGTGGAGTGATGCAAAGGCGGTTTGGCGGTTTGCCAGTTTGGCGGTGAACGGCCACGTTCAGGGCCCTACGGCCGGACCGCTTTACCGCCTGACCCCTTCACCACCTGACCGCTTCACCACCTGACCGCTTCACCGCCTGACCGCTTCACCGCCTGACCACTTCACCGCCTGACCGCTTCACCGCCTGACCGCTTCACCGGCTGACCGCTGGGCGTCGAGCGCGCTAGTCGGCGCGGCGCACGGGCTGGTCGGTCATTCGTTCGAGCGCGCGCCGGCTCGTCTGCGCACCCTGCTCGACGTAGCGCCGTATCACGCCGACGGCTTCCTCCACCTGCGCGGCGCACTTCGTGTCACTGAAGCAGCGGCGAACCGACCGCTCGACTTCGGCACGCAGGATCTCCGACTCGCGAGCCAGCGCGTCGGTCGTCCACCCGAGCCGCGCGCGCTGGAGCCCGTGTCGGTCCGCGACGAAGCGCTGGATGTCGGCGGAGTCGAGGAGGAGGGCGGACGGTGTGCCGCGTGATTCGTCGAGCGTGATGAGCGAAGACGCGATGTCGGCAAGCATGGCCCCGGTATGGTCTACCAGCTGCGAATAGCGCAGGGTGGGCGCCGCCGGCATGAGGGGCTCGCGCCGCAGTTGCGCGGCGAAGGCATCGAGGATGGCTTCCATCTCGTGCATCAGCGAGTCGCCGATCTCGGCCAACCCGCTCGTGCGTGATGCCGCGGCTGCAGCGCGCGCCAGCTCCTGTCCCTCCTCCGTATTCGTGTGCGCGGCGGGGAGCCAGAGCGCGAACGAGGAGCCGACGCCCGGCGTGCTGTCCACCGACACCTCGCCGCGCATGAGCCGCGCAAGCCGTCGGCTGATGGTGAGCCCGAGTCCTGTGCCGTCGGAGCGCCGTGTGTGTCCGCCTTCCGCCTGCACGAACGGCGAAAAGATCGAATCGAGCTGATCCGGGCCGACGCCGATGCCACTGTCGCGCACGCGAATTACCGTCCACGGCCCCTCGCCGTGCAGGTGCCAGGCGTCGGCCGCGATGGCTTCCTCGCTCACCTCGATGCTGATCACCCCACCGGGCTCGGTGAACTTGACCGCGTTCGACAGCAGGTTCGCGAGAATCTGGAGCACCCGATCGTGATCGCCGAGGAACTGCAGTTGGCGCGGGATGTCGACGGGCGCGTCGAGCCGGAGCCCGCGCGCCTCCGCCTGCGGCTGGGAGAGCACGACCGCCGCCTCGACGACCTCGGCGACGCTCGTGGGCGCGCGCGCCACCGTCATCCGGCCGGCTTCCACCTTCGCGAGATCGAGCACCTGGTTGACGAGCCCGAGCAGGTGGCGCCCGCTCGCGGTGATCCGTCCCACCTGGCGCCGCTGTTCGGGGGTGAGCGAACCGACCACGCCGAGGTCGAGCAGCTCGGCATAGCCGAGCACGGCGTTGAGCGGGGTGCGGAGCTCGTGGCTCATGACGGCCAGGAACTCCGACTTCGCCTGGTTCGCCGCTTCCGCCTCGGCGCGAGCGCGGCGCTCGGCCTCGAGCAGGCGCTGGCGATCCTCCGACTGCCGGCGGTCGGTGACGTCGCGCAGCGAGACGAGCAGCGCCGGCTCGTCCTCCCACGCGGCGTCCACGAGGCGCATCTCGGCCACTAGCGGATCGGTGCCCGGCCGCGCGATCTGGATCTCCCTGGCCTCGTTGCCGGTGAGGGTGTGGGTGAACGCCTCCCCCATCAGTTCGGCAGCCGGCCGACCGAACAGCCGCTCGGCGGCCGGGTTCGCGAATCGGATCCGCCCGTCGCTCACGACCACGATGCCGTCGGTCAGCCGCTCGACGATCTGTCGAAGCACCGCCTGGTTCGACCGCCTCGCGATACGGCGCTCGCCCGAACGGCGTTCCGCGGGCGGCGGGGAGTCTTCGGTGCTCCGAGTGATGTTCGTGTCCATGGTCGGCGTCCGATCGCTCAACAATGCCGCAGCAGACGAATGACGTGCGACGCGATCCTGGATCCGGCCTCGCGGGCCGCCAGTGCATTTCGCGGCGGCCGCACGAGCGACAACGATGTGCTGAAGCAGGGCATGGAGGTCGAGACGTTGCGCGGTTGGAGCGTTCGCCGGACGATGCCGGGTGACCCACGCACGGACTGTGCTAGGACATGGCGCCCGACCCTCCCTTCGCGCTAGTCTGCGTCGGTCCGCATCGCATCGCTGGCTCCACGGCGGCGCGAGCGTCAACTTCGCGACGCCCCCAGCTCGTTCCCCAGCGCATCCACCATGGCCGCTCCCGCCCTCCGCCCCCGATCGCCCAGCGAGATCGTGGACGCGGCGTTTCAGATCATGCGAGCGCACTACGGGCCGCTCGTCAGCTGCTCGGCGATCGCCTACGTCCCGCTGCTGCTCATCAAGCTGCTGGTGGTGGGCAATCCGCTGCGCTTCCTCGGCGGCCCGCTCGACACGATCCCGACTGATCTGGTCTGGAGCACGGGCATCGCGCTCCTCGGCGGTTGGCTTACCTTCGCGGTGATGAGCGCCGTCCTGCTGGTGTATACGTCGCAGGCCTATCTTGGCGACGAGGTGGACGTCGCCGCCGCCGTGCGCCTCGCATTCTCCCGCCTGCCACTGGTGCTCGTCGCTGCGCTCATCCGATTCCTCCTCATGGTGCTCGCGTTCATCATGATGGCGTTTCCGGTCCTCTACGTCGTCGCGCTGCTGTTCGCCGTCACGCCGGTGATCGTGCTGGAGCGGAGCGGCGTGTGGGCCGCGATGCGGCGGTCTGCATCGCTCTCGAAGGGACGCAAGTGGCACATCCTCAACACGCTCGGTCTCGTCGCCATCATCTATTACGTGCTCGTGATCGGCTTCTCGCTCATCGCGTCGCTGCTCGGTGACTTCGTGGTGAGCACGATCGTGGCGGCGACGGTCACAGTGCTCGTGTATCCAGTGGTGGCCATCACCGAGACGCTCTTGTACTACGACGCCCGCATCCGGAGCGAGGGCTTCGACATCGAGCTCATGGCGGGAGCGCTCGAGCCGTCGCCGTCGTCCACCGCGTCCTGAGCAACCTCAGATGATGCTCCAGATCGAGCCGCGGCACTGGCCGCCGGCCGCCGTGCACGACACGATGGAGTCCGTGGTTCGCGGCGTCGCATTCCGTCGCTCCATCCAGAGCAGCCTGGGCGAGCGCCTGTTCGAATGGCTGGGCGAGTGGATGCGCCGGCTGGTGCATCTTCTCGGTGGCGCCGCGTCGGCGCGCACACTGGCACTCGTGCTGGCCGCGCTGCTCGTGCTCCTCGTCGTGGCGCGGCTCGTTCTCTCCGCGCGGGCGCGCGACGAGGGCTCGTTCGGATCGGCGCGTACGAACGTCGCGCGCCCAGGGGAGGATCCATGGCGGGTCGCCGAGCGACTGGTGGCGAGCGCGCGCTTCGAGGAAGCGGCGCACGCGCTGTATCGCGGCGTGCTGCTGAGCATCGCGCACAGTGAGCGCGTGCGGCTCCACCCGTCGAAGACGAGCGGTGACTACGCGCGCGAGCTCCGCACCCGCGGCTCGGCGTCGCTCGCGTCGTTTCGCGCCTTCGTCCGCGCCTTCGACGCCGCCGTCTACGGGCATCGAGGCTGCGATCGCGAGTCGCTCGCCGAACTCCTGCACCTCGCGCTGCCGTTCGCGCCGAGAGCTCGCGCCGCATGACGGCTCCCCCGACTGGGCGCGAGCCCGTCAGCGACTGGTGGACGCGGCCGCGTTTCGTGCTGCCCCTCGTCGGGGCGTTGGTGGTGCTGCTCGCGCTGCTGACGCCGCAGCCCTCGCTCGGCCGGATCGGCGATCCACGGCTGTCGACCCACCTCGCCGGCTCGCTCGGCGCGCGCGCCTTCGCGGAACTGGCGGAGCGATTCGGATTCCAGGTGGTGCGACGTGACAGCACCGGTGCGCCAGCGGCGGGAGGGCGCGGTCGCACCATCCACGCCGTGCTCGCGCCACCGATCGCCATCACGGGTCCCGAGGCGCACGCGTATCTCGACGCCGTGCGCGCCGGCGACGCGATGCTGCTCGTGTTCGACGAGCGCAATGCACTGTCGGATTCGCTCGGCCTGTGGCGCACGCCGGGCGGCACGCTCTATCGCATGCCCGACGACGACAGCGACTGTCATCGTCGCGACCTCACGCCGCCGTTCTGGCCCGATGGCAAGGTGCACCTCTATGGCGTCCGCTTCCTGCGCGGCGTGCCCGCCGACGTCGTCACGCTCGCCGCGCTCCAGTCCACTTCCGCTGCCAGCGTTGTTCCCTCGGACGCCCTGGACGCGGCGGCCGGGTTCGCGTTCGGCCGCGGGCGGATCGTGGCAGTCGCCGATCCGGACTTCCTGCGCAACGACGTGCTGCGCCGCTGCGAATGGGGCGCCGATGTGCTGGCGATGCGCGTGCTCGAGTGGCTCCGTGCGGGCGGAGACGAACCGCGCACCTCCCTCCTGTTCGACGAGTTCCATCACGGCTACGGCCGCTCGACATCGGCGCGCGGGACCGCGGCGCGCTTTCTCGTGGCCCATCCGGTGGGTCGAGGCATTGTCGCGCTCGTCGCGGCCGGCCTGCTGTTGCTTGCGGCCTCCGCGCCGCGTCCCCTTCCGCCGCGCGACGCTGAGCGCGTGGAACGACGCGACCCGCTGGAACAGGTCGACGCGCTGGCGCACGCCTATCTGCAGGTGGCGGCCACGCGGACGATCACCTCGCGGCTGCTGCGCGGCGTACGCAGCCGCATCGAGCACGGAAGTCCCACGGCGCGCCTGCGTACGGACGACGCCTTCCTTGCCGCCGTCGAAGCGAGCGATCCGTCGCTGGGGGCGGACGTCACCGTGATCGGGCGCGCGTTGCGCGAGCCGGTGGCGGCTCGCGACCTTCAGGACGTCGGCGCCGCGTTGCGCCGGATCGAAGAATCCCTCACGACCACGAGCGCATGACCGCCAGCCTTACCGTGCAACAGGGCGCCGACCTCCTCGAACGTGTCCGGCAAGCCGTCGCCACCCGGGTGGTAGGGCAGGAGGCCACCGTCGCCGACGCGCTCATCGCCTACCTCGCGCGCGGTCACGTGCTCGTGGAGGGCGTA
>JBBQDE010000007.1:0-19558 GCA_038319425.1 Gemmatimonadales bacterium | reverse complement strand
ACCGCGGGATGACCGAAGTGCAGGTCGGAGCAGTGGAAGATGGAGACGGTGGTCACGTCCGCCTCACAGGCGTGCGATGATCGCGTCGGTGAACTGGTCGGTCGTCGCCGTACCGCCCAGGTCGCGCGTGACGGACTTCCTGTCGCGAATCGTCGCCTCGAGCGCCTCACGCACGCGAATCGCGCGCTCGCCGTCGGTCATGTACTCCAGCATCATGCACCCGGCGAGGATCAGGGCGCTCGGGTTGGCGACTCCCTTCCCGGCGATGTCGGGCGCCGTACCGTGCACCGCCTCGAAGATCGCGCCGCCGAGCCCGATGTTCGCCCCGGGTGCGAGCCCGAGGCCACCCACGAGTCCCGAGATCAGGTCGGAGAGGATGTCGCCGAAGAGGTTGGTCGTCACGATCACGTCGTAGCGCTCGGGCTTGAGCACCAGGTTCATCGCCATCGCGTCCACGATGACCTCGTCGAAGTCGATGCCGGCGTACTCCTGCGCCACCTGCCGCCCGACGTCGAGAAAGAGGCCCTGCGAGAACTTGAGGATGTTCGCCTTGTGCACGAGCGTGACCTTCTTCCGCCCGTGCTTCACCGCGTAGTCGAACGCGTAGCGAACGATGCGCTCCGAGCCGGCGCGCGTGATGATCGCCACGGACTCCGCCGCGGCGCGCGGGTCGCTCCCGATCTTGATGTAGTGCTCGATGCCGACGTACAGCCCCTCGGTGTTCTCGCGCACCAGCACGAGGTCGATCCCGTCGAACCGCCCCCCCGTCACGATCGTGTGCGCCGGCCGGATGTTGGCGTACAGGTCGAACGTCTTCCGCAGCGCGACGTTGATCGACCGGAACCCTTCACCCACCGGCGTCTCGAGCGGACCCTTGAGCGCGAGGCGCGTACGCTTGATGGAGTCGAGCGTTGCTTCGGGAATCGGATCGCCGTACTTCGCGACGCCCGCCTGTCCGGCGTACTGGGTGTCCCAGTCGATGTCGGCACCCGCCGCCTCGAGAACTCGAACGGTGGCGCTGCTGATGGACGGCCCGATGCCGTCGCCGGGAATGAGAGTGACCGGTGTGCCCATGCTGGTATGCCTTGCTCGGCCTCAGGGGGCCGCGATCAGGTCGGCGGAATGTGCCGCGAGGTTCGTAAGAATCTCGCGCGAGAACGTGGAGGTGGGTGCACTGCGGACGTCGCCGATCCATCGCACCTCGCCGAGGCGCGCGTCGACCACGGCCAGCCGGAGCAGCGCGAGGCCCCGGCCGTCGGCGAGCTTGTCGAAGCGCAGCTCGAGCGGAATCAGCACGAGGCGTGCGGCCTCCTGGAGGGCGATCATCGTTCGGAGCTGCGTGGCGAGCGGATCACCGATGCGCGTGTCCGCGACGACCTGCTCGCCGCGCAGCGGCGTGGCGGCCAGGGCGTACGGGTCGACGGCGTAGGACGGGCTCCCGCGCCCGGCCTGCACGAGCGCGTCGGCGAACACCCACCGACCCTTGAGCCCGCGCGCCACCAGCTCCGCCTCGAACGCATCGTCGAACGCGCGCATGAACTCGCGCGACCGCGGGATCTGCTGCGTCCACCCGAGCGCGTCCACCTCGCGCAGGTGGTTGAGCGGGGCGACGAGCACGCGCTGGCCAAGGATCGCCGACAGCGGGCGCACGGGCGACGCGAGCGGAGCCGGGTCCTCGGTCGTCGCCGGCGCCCGACAGGCGGCGAAGACGAGCGGGAGGGTGCAGAGGAGTCGGAGAGTCGGGTGCACGGCCGGGGTGGTGGGTGTGGGCGAAAGTTAAACGGATGCCCGGATGCCCGGATGCGCTTGTGCCCGGCGCTCGGGCCATCGCCCATTCGGACTTCCGGCCGGCCGGGCCCGATTCCAACTTGCCGCCCATGCTACCGCCCAGCGCATCGAACATCCGCCCGCGCAGCCTCCCTGCCGCCCTCCTCTGGGCAGGAGTGGCCATCCTCGGCGCCGGCGCGCTGGCCTTCATCGCTCTGTCCCGTGGCGAGCCCGTCAGCGCCGTGTGGCTCCTCGTGGCCGCCGTGTGCACCTACGCCATCGGCTATCGCTTCCACAGCGCCTTCATCGCCGCCAGGATCTTCGCCCTCGACGACCGGCGCATGACGCCCGCGGAGCGGCTGTCCGACGGCCGGGACTTCGTGCCCACGAACCGGTGGATCGTTTTCGGGCACCACTTCGCCGCCATCGCGGGGCCGGGCCCCCTGGTCGGGCCAACCCTGGCGGCGCAGTTCGGCTATCTCCCGGGCATCCTCTGGATCGTCGGTGGCGTCGTCCTTGGGGGCGCCGTCCAGGACCTCGTGATCCTCTGCTCCTCGCTCCGTCGCGATGGCAAGTCACTCGGCCAGATGGCGAAGGAGGAGATCGGCCCGGTGGCCGGCTTCACCGGCATGGTGGCCGTGCTCGGCATCATGGTAGTGCTCATCGCCGTGCTCGGGCTCGTCGTCGTGAACGCGCTTCGCTCCAGCCCGTGAGGCACGGTGACGATCGGGCTCACCATCCCGATCGCCATGGCGATGGGTGTGTACATGCGATGGCTGCGCCCGGGCCACGTTCTCGAGGCGAGCGCGATCGGGCTCGTGCTGCTCGTCGCATCGCTGTTCGCCGGCCGCTGGGTGGCGGAACATCCGTCGCTGGCGTCCGCCTTCACCCTCGACGGCCGGACGCTCGCGGTGATGCTGATGGTCTATGGCTTCGCCGCCTCGGTGTTGCCGGTGTGGCTGCTGCTCGCGCCGCGCGACTACCTGTCGGCGTTCGTGAAGATCGGTGTCGTGGTCGCCCTCGCAATCGGCATCCTCGTCGCGCTGCCGCCGCTGCAGATGCCGCCGCTCACCCGCTTCACCGACGGCACCGGCCCGGTGTTCGCGGGCACGCTCTTTCCCTTCGGCTTCATCACCATCGCGTGCGGCGCCATCTCGGGCTTTCACGCCCTCATCGCCTCCGGCACCACACCCAAGCTGCTCGAGCGCGAGAGCGACGCGCGCATCATCGGCTACGGCGCAATGCTGATGGAGTCGTTCGTGGCCGTGATGGCCCTCATCGCCGCCTGCGCGCTGACTCCCGGCGTGTACTTCGCCATCAACGCGCCGGTCGCCGCGCTCGGCACCACGGTCCAGAGCGCGGCCGCGGCCGTCGCGGCCTGGGGCTTCGTCGTCACGCCGGCCGAGATGGAGGCGCTGGCGCGACAGGTCGGAGAGACGACGATGCTGTCGCGCACCGGCGGCGCACCGAGTCTCGCCGTCGGCATGGCGCACATCTTCTCCAACATGCTTGGCGGGGGCGGCGCGATGGCGCTGTGGTACCACTTCGCCATCATGTTCGAGGCGCTCTTCATCCTCACCACGCTCGACGCGGGCACGCGCGTTGGCCGGTTCATGCTTCAGGACCTCGGCAAGCACGCGTGGCCCCGCTTCGGCTCCACGTCGTGGCTGCCCGCTGTCGTGCTCTCGAGCGGCTTGTTCGTGGCGATGTGGGGGTGGTTCCTCTGGCAGGGCGTCATTGATCCGCTCGGCGGCATCAACTCCCTGTGGCCGTTGTTCGGCATCTCGAACCAGCTGCTCGCAGCCGTGGCGCTCTGCGTGGGGACAACGGTCATCGTGAAGATGGGCAAGGCGCGCTACGGGTGGGTCACGCTGCTGCCGCTCGCGTGGATCTCCATCGTCACGATGTCGGCGGGTTGGCAGAAGATCTGGTCGCCGCTGCCGAAGCTCGGCTTCCTCGCCCACGCGCATGCGCTCCAGGCCGCGAGGGTGGCGGGGACGCTGCCGCCCGGCGTGACGTCCGCCGGCGATCTCGCGCGGCTCATCGCGAACGACTATCTCGACGCGGCGGTGGCCGCGTTCTTCCTGCTCTCCGTGCTCGTGGTGATCGCCGACAGCGCACGCGAGTGGTGGGCCGTGCTGCGAGCGGGCAAACCCGTTCGCTCGACGGAGACGCCATTCGAGGCGTCCACCGCCTCCAGCGCATGATCACGCGTCCGGTATCCGGTGCTCGCGTCGCTGCGCTGCTCGGCCGCGCCGCGTCGGTGGTGAGGCGCGTGATCGGCGCGCCCGACTACGAGCGCTATGTGGCGCACGTGCGCGACGCGCATCCCGGCATTGCGCCCCTGTCGCGCGATGCATTCGCGCGCGACGTGCTGGCCCGGCGATACGAGCGGCCGGGGAGCCGCTGCTGCTAGGCGCCGGCAGCGCCACGCCTATCCGGTCGTGACGCGCTTCTCCTGCTCCTCGTACGCGATCGCGCCGCGCTCCGGTACGACCCCGCGCCCGTAGCGCTCCGCCCACAGCTCCGTGAACTCCGCGCCGAAGAGCAGCACCATCGACGTGTAGTACACCCAGATCAGCACCACGGCGAGCGATCCCGCGGCGCCATACGCGCTGCCCGGATTCGTGCCGCCGAGGAAGATCCCGATCACCGTCTTGCCGAGCACGAACAGCAGCGCGCTCCCGGTCGCGCCGGCGCCGACATCGAGCCACGCGATCCGGGCATCCGGCAGGTACCGGTACATCACGGCGAACAACGCGGTGATGAGCACGAACCCCAGCACCGACGAGACGATCTGCAGCACCGCGGGCGGTGTGCCCAGCAGCGTGGTGACCCGGCTCGCCGCGGCGGCGAGCGCCGTGCTGAGCACGAGCGACACGAGCAGCAGAAAGGAGACGCTCACGACGATGCCGAACGAGAAGATGCGCTTCACGAGGAAGAGGCGGAGCTGGTTGCGCTTCGGATCCGGCTTCACGCCCCAGATCCTGTTGAGCGCATCCTGCAGTTGCGCGAACGTCGCCGTGGCGCCGAATACGAGCGCGAGCACGCTGAGCATCGTGGCGAGCGAGGCCGGCCCGTCGCCGCGTTGCGCATGACTGATGATCGCGCCGACCTGCTCCGAGCCGGCAGCGCCGATCAGCGCGCCGACCTGGGCGATGATCGCCTGCTGCACCTGCGTCGGATCCATCACGCGGCCCACGAAGGTGAGCAGCAGCGTGAGCAGGGCCGGCAGCGAGAAGAAGGTGTAGAACGACAGCGACGCGGCCATCGACGAGCAGTTGTCGCTGAAGAACTTCAGGATCACCGACCAGAGCAGGCCGAGGAAGCCGCGCGCGTGCGCGAGCATCCCCTTCCGCGCCGCGGGGCCGACCGTGACCTCCGCGACCTTGGTGGTCTTCGCCGCCTCCTCCTTCGTCATGGCGCCAGCGTCCTCCGCGGCACCACCAGGAGCATCCCAACCGCCGCCGCGAGCGCGAGCGACGCGCCCATGACGAACGCCGTCGGCGCGCCGGCGTGGTCCCACACCCAGCCGAACAGCAGCGACGCCGGCAGCGCGCCCAGTCCGATCGCCAGGTTGTACCAGCCGAACGCCGTGCCGCGTCGCTCCGGGATCACGAGGTCGGCCATCAGCGCTCGCTCCGCCCCTTCGGTGAGGCCGAAGAAGATCCCGTAGACGCCGAACAGCGCCCACGCCTGCCACGCCGCGGTCGCGTGCGCGAAGCCGAAGTACACGGCGGCATACAGCGTCCATCCCATGATCAGCGTCGGTCGCCGGCCGATGCGCTCGGAGAGCGCCCCGCCCGGCGTGCTCGAGAGCGACTTCACCACGTGCAGTGCCGCCCAGAGTATCGGCGCGAGCGCCACCGCCACGCCGAGCTGGTTCGCGCGCAGCAGGAGAAAGGCGTCGGTCGAGTTCCCGAGCGTGAACACGAAGATCACGGTGAGCACGCGCCAGAAGCGCGCGCCGAGCGGCAGCGTGAGGTCCGGGCCCGTGCCCGGCGGCGCTTCCGCGGCGCGCTGGATCTCGCGCACGAACACCACGAGCACGATGAACGACAGCACCCCCGGAATGGCGGCGAGCCAGAACACCGTGCGGATCGACGCCAGGTGATAGCTCAGCAGCGCGAAGGCGATGAGCGGCCCGAGCACACCGCCCGCGTGGTCCGCGCCACGGTGAAACCCGAATGCCCTGCCGCGAATGCTGGGATCCACCGACTCGGCGATGAGCGCATCGCGCGGCGCGTTGCGGATCCCCTTCCCCACCCGGTCGGCCACTCGGATGATCAGCACCTGCGACGCCGTCTGCGCGATCGCGACCAGCGGGCGCATGAACGTCGCGATGGCGTAGCCGAGCACGACGAGCGGCTTGCGCTTGCGCACGCGATCGGACCACCACCCGCTGGCGAGCTTCAGCAGCGCCGCCGTCGTCTCGGCCGCCCCCTCGATCGCGCCGATGAAGCTCGCGTTGGCGCCGAGCACGCTCGTGAGGAACACCGGCAGCAGCGGATAGATCATCTCGCTGGAGACGTCGGTCAGGAAGCTCACCGCGGAGAGCGCCATCACATTTCGGCCCAGCTTCGGTCGTTCGGCGTCGGACATGTCGTGGTTGCCTGGCGGGAAGTCGTGTTCGCTCTCGACGCGAGAGCTTGCGCAGCGAGGCCTGCACACGCCATAGATAGCGAATGCGCGCCACTCTCCGCGACTCGACCGGCCGGGCCGAACGCTCGCTGCACCCGGACGTGACCGCACTCTACGAGCGGCTCGCGCCCGCGCGTGCGCGCCTGGAGCTGGCGGACGAGGAGGTGATTCGCACCCAGATCGCCCTGTCGGAGATCCCCGCGCCCACCGGCAACGAGCACGCGCGCGGCGCGTCCGTGGCGGCGCGGTTCCGGGCGCTCGGGCTGCACGACGTCGTCACCGACGACGTCGGCAACGTCACCGGGGCGCGCCGCGGCGCCACGACCGACGCCCCCGTGCTGGTGTGCGCGCACCTCGACACCGTGTTTCCCGAGGGAACAGCGGTCGCCGTGGTGCGGGACGGGCGCCAGCTCGCCGGCCCCGGCATCGTGGACAACTCGCGCGGGCTGGCCGCGATGATCGCCCTTGCCGGCGCGGTCGATGGAACGATGTTGTGCACCCGGCGGCCGATCATCTTCGCCGCCACCGTGGGCGAGGAGGGTGCAGGCGATCTTCGCGGCGCGAAGCATCTCTTCGCCCGCCTCGGCACGCGGCCGGCGGCGTGCATCGCGCTCGACGGCGCGGGCGACGACCGGATCGTGCACCGCGCACTCGGCGCCCGGCGATTCCGCATCACCTTTCGCGGACCCGGGGGACACAGCTGGGCGGCGTTCGGCGTGCCGAATCCCGTGCACGCGGCCGGCACCGCGACGGCCAGGCTGGCGTCGCTCCCGTTGCCGCGCTCACCGCGCACCACGCTGTCGGTATGCCGGGCCGGCGGTGGGATCAGCGTGAACGCGATTCCCGAGGATGCCTGGATCGAGATCGACCTGCGCTCCTCGTCGTGCGCGGTGCTCGAGTCGTGCGCTGCCGACATCCTGCAGGCTGCGCGCGCTGCGGTGCGCGATGAGAACCTCCGGCGCTCGCCCGGCACGCCGGCGCTCACTTTCGAGGTCGCCACGATCGGCGATCGTCCCTGCGGCGAGCTCCCGAAGGAGCACGACCTTGTGCGCGCCGCCGTCGGGGCGACCTACGCCATCGGGCGCACGCCGGAACTGGTCACCGCCTCGACCGACGCGAACGTGCCGATCAGCCTCGGCGTGCCCGCCATCGCGCTCGGCGCGGGCGGGCGCGGCGGCGGCGTGCACACGCCGGGCGAGTGGTACGACAACACCGACGGCGCCCTCGGTGTGGCGCGCGCGCTCACCGTGCTCGTCGCGGCAGCGGGGATGATGGAAGAGTGAGTGAAAGTGAAAAGGTGAGAAGGTGAGAAGGTGAGAAGGTGAGAAGGTGGAAACCCCGCTTCCTTTTCTGACTTTTTCACTTTGTCACTTTCTCACTTTTTCACCTTTTCACTTTCTCCCTCTCACCCCGTGCCGCGGATCTCCGAGTGGTCGGAGACCGTCAGCTCGCCCTTGAGCCCCTCGATCGTCACGTCGTCGCCGATCAGCGAGTGCTTGAGCGTGGACGCCTTCACGTTGGCCTTCTTGCCGATGATCGTGTCCGAGAGCGTCGATCCTTCGACACGGCTCCCCGCCCCGATCGACACGTTCGGCCCGATCGTGGACTTCGACAGCGTGACGTCGTCCTCGATGTAGACCGGATCGTGGATCGTTACCCCCGCCGGCACACTCTTCGGGCGCCGCGCGCCGCCGAGCTTCGAGAGCACGGTGTTGTTCGTCTCGAGCAGCGTGTCGAGCTTCCCCGCGTCGTACCAGCCCTCCACGTCGATGACCTTCAGCTTGGCGCCGTGGTCGATCATGTACTGGAACGCGTCGGTGAGGTAATACTCGCCCTTGTTCTGCGGCTGGGTGAGCGTGTGGTCGATCCCCTCGAACAGCAGCTTCGAGTTCTTGATGTAGTACAGGCCGATGTTGGCGCGCTTGGAGATCGGCGTCGTCGGCTTCTCGACGATCTTCGTCATGTTGCCGTCCTTGTCCGTGACCACCACGCCGAAGCGCTGGTAGTCCTCGACTTCCTTCACCCAGATGATCCCGTCGGCATCGGTCTTCCTGATCTGCGTCAGGTCGGTCTCGAAGATCGTGTCGACGAAGATGATCAGCACGTCCTCGCCCTTCACGAACGGCTGCGCGAGCTTCACCGCGCCCGCCGTGCCGTCCTGCACCTTCTGCTCGACGAACGTCGCCGGCAGGCTCGCGAACTGGGTGCGCGCGTAGTCCTCGACCTTCTCCTTGAGATGGCCCGTGACGTAGATGACCTCGGTCACGTTGCCGAGCTTCACGAGGTCCTCGAGGATGTACGCCATCACCGGCTTCCCGGCGATCTTGAGCATCGGCTTGGGGACGAGGTGCGTATGCGGACGCAGTCGCGTGCCCTTCCCCGCCAGCGGTATGATGACTTTCATGGTGCGCTCGTTCCCTCGCGTCCGTAACGGTCCTGGAGGCGGACGACGTCATCCAGATGTGGCGTGCTCGCCTCGAGCACGTCGCAATCCGTGATCGCCTCCATGAAGTGAATCGTGCCCGGCGTGATGCGGAAGGCTTCGCCCTGCTTCAGCCTCACGTCCTCGATCCGGTCGCTGCCCTCCACCTGCACGCAGTACTTCATCTCACCCGTCAGCAGGTACACCGTCTCGTCCTTCACGCGATGATACTGCTTGGAGAGCGCCTGCCCCGCCGTGATGTGGAGGATCTTGCCCACGTACAGCTCGTTCGACGCCCAGATCGTCTCGTGCCCCCACGGCTTCGGAACACGGCGTACCTCGGTGCGACCACTCATCGGCGGTTTTGGATATCGGGGAACGTGCGGCGGCCGACGCGACGTGCAAGGAGCGCACCGGGCTGCGGGGCTGGAATATCGCGCCCGGTGGGCTGCGGGGGGAGGGCCACGGACCGCTGCACTCGGCCGCGTGAATGGACGGGCATGGCAAACGCGAAACGGGCACACCAGACCGAGTCTGGTGTGCCCTTCGCCGTTCACCGAAAAACGTTCACGGAAAACCGACCGCTTGCGTCAGTTCGGAACGAGCTCGCCGGCCGCGGCCACCTTCTCCGCCGGCGTCTTGCTCGTGCCGGGGTTCTTCACGTAGAGATCCAGCCACGCCACCCAGCGGCCCCACTGGTCCAGCAGCGTCTCCTGGATGAGCGGGCCGTGGTCCTCGTACGGATACATGTAGAGCGCCGCCGTCTTGCCCATCCCCTGGAGCGCGTGGAGCAGGCGCACCGAGTTGATCGGGTCGGTGCCGGTGTTCTGGTCTTCCAGCGAGTGATACATCAGCAGCGCACCCTGCAGCCGGTCGGCGTACAGGATCGGCGACATCTGGAGATACGTGTCGCGCGCCGTCCACAGGTCGCGCCGCTCGCTCTGGAAGCCGTTCGGCGTGAGCGTGCGGTTGTAGTTGCCGTCGCCGGCGATGCCCGCCTTGAAGTACGGCGTGTTCACCATCGCGTTCACGGTGCTGAACGCGCCGTACGAATGGCCGCCCAGACCGAGCCGCGTCCGGTCGATGATGGCCTGCCGATCCAGCTCGTCGATCACCGCCGCGAGGTTGTTGCGGAGGTCGGGGACGTAGTTGTCGTTCAGCCGTCCCTCGGCGCCGAACACCGGCGCGTCGGGCTGGATCACCGCGTAGCCCTGCGTCGCCATGATTTCCATGGAGCGCGGGCCGGCCACCGGGAACTTGTGCTTGTTGAACGACCGGCGCGTGCGATCGTAGGAATCCTGGTCCGCGTACTCGTACGGATAGAACCAGAACATCCCGGGCAGCCGCGTGCCGGCGCGATAGCCCTGCGGCAGCGTGACGTTCACCCAGAACTTGTAGCCGTCGGCGCGGGTCACCTGGATCAGCTTGCGCGGCAGCCGCGTCACCTCGGCCGTCACGTCGCGGTTCTCGGTGAGGCGCGTCAGCTTGCCCGTCGCGCGGTCGCGCAGCCACTGGTCCGGCACCATCGTCTCCGTCTCGCGCGTCACGACGAAGCGATTGAACTCGTCGTCCACCGGCTCCGGATTCGATTCGTACACGGCCGTGTCGCTCTCGAACAGGCGCGACTTCGCGCTCGTCGCCAGCTCGACGCGGTCCACGAACATGCGAGGCGCCGTGTTCTGCGGATTGCGGTCGAAGTGCGTGCCCTCGAGGAAGATGCTCTTGCCGTCCGGGCTCACGAGGGCGGCCGGCGTGCCACCCTGCTGGCGCAGCACGACCGCGCCGGGATTGTTGTAGAACCCTTCGTCGTCCGGCCCGCCGCGCGCGTTGCCGCCGCCGAACCCGCCCGCGGTGAACCCCACCTGCGCGCCCCGTGCGCGATAGATGTCGTGCTTCGTCGCCGGCGCGTCGAGCGCCACCGCGAACGTGTGCGCCACCCCGCTGGCGTTCTCGCTCAGCAGCGCCCACTTGCCGTCGGTGGTGAACGCCACGCCGGCCATGCGGTTGTCGCTCTCCACGATCGGCTTCGCCGCCGCGGAATCGAAGGGCGCCGTCCAGACATACAGGCGGTCCTTGCGACGCGGGCCGCGCGCGCTGTCGCCCGGGGCCGCATCGGCGGAATCCGTGCGAGCCGCGGCGCCGCGGCCGCGGCGCGGCGCGGGATCCTCCAGCAGGAAGGCGACGCCGCCCGTCGGATACCAGGTGATGCCGCGGCGCCCGGAATCGGCGCCGGCCCGCGTGTCATCGCCGCCGCCACCGCCCGCCGTATTCTCCCGCAGCGGCCGGCGCGCCAGCGTCGCGACCTTGCGCCCATCGGCGCTCCACAGCTGCGCCTCGCTGCCGAAGCTCGACACCGGCACCAGGTACGAGAACGGCTTCTGCAGCACCATCACGCGCAGATACTGACCGTCAGGGGAGACTGACACCTCATTAATCGCGGCCGGCGCCCCCACGTTGCGCACCGCCCCGCCCCGCGCGTCGATCCGCGCGAGCTGCCCCGTGCCATAGTACTCCAGCAGTGCCTTCTCGTACGGGGAGCCCAGCAGGCTCGCGTAGGTCGGCGTCTTGTTCTTCGTGCCGGCCGTCGTCATCCGCACCACCGGACCGTCGGCCACCGCCGGCTCCTTCGGCATCGGCATCCGTTGCTCGGGCACGAGCACCGCGTACAGCGCGCTGCCGTCGGGCGCCCAGTCCAGCGTCGTCGACAGCACCGGCAGCGCGGCGCGGCTGCTCACCCGGCGCGACGAGCCGCTCTTCGCATCGGCCACGTAGACGTACGAGCCGTCATCGAGGTTGGCGAGGAACGCGATCTTCGATCCGTCGGGCGACCACGTCGGCGACGAAGCCGTTGCGCCCGCGGGGATCTCGAGCCGCGTCTTCGCGCCCGTCTCGGCGTCCACGATCTCGACGGCGGCGAGGCCGCGTGTCGTGAGCTGGCGCGAGCGGTTGGCGCGCGTATCCACCTGGAGTCCGCCCAGGTACACGTGCGTCTTCCCGAACTTCTGGTTGATGCCGAGCCCCTCGTTGTGGGTCGCGAGGAAGTGACGCCTGTCGGGGCTCTGCTGCGCCAGCGTGGAGTTCTGCTGGCGCGGCGCCGTCACGAGCCGCGCCACGTCGGGCGGCGGCGTCACGAACCGCTCCTGGGCCAGGAGCGTACGGTCGGCGTCCGCCGACTGCTGCGCGGACACCGACAGCGGGGCGACGAGGGAGAGCGCGCCGGCGGCGTACCATAGCCGGACGTACGCGCGAGGGAACGGTCGCGTCATGCAGAGCTCCAGGGCGGGATTGGGGGCGGCACACCTTGCCGCTCAGCTAGTATATGCCCAGCCCGGAGGGTTCGTTGGAACGCTGCGCGCTCCACCTTGCCGTGCTCTGTCCGGTCACCCGCGCCGTCAGGGCGTCGCGGGCTTTTCCTCCGGCAGCAGCACGAGCCGCACGACGTTGCTCACGTCGAGGTACTGCTTCGCTGCCGCCTGGATCTGGGCGGGCGTGAGGTTTCGGAGCGCCGAGTCGTCGAGCAGGCCCGTGAGATCTTCGCCCGCCTGATCGAGCGCAACGAGCTGCCCGAGCCACCACACGTTCTGCTTCACCGAGGTCTCGCGGGCGCGCAATGCCTGCGCCTTCACCTTGTCCACGTCCGCCTGCGACGGCCCAACGCGCTTCAGCGTGTCGATCAGCGCCAGCACGCTCGGCGCCAGCGTCTCCACGTTCTCCGGCGAGGAGCTGTACGACACCTGGATCGAGTACTCCGCGCGCGGCACACGGTTGCCGCCACCGCCCACGTTCGGGCTGTAGGTGCCGCCCAGCTTCTCGCGCAGCGTCTCGTTCAGCTTGATCTGCAGGTAGTCCACGAGTGCGCGAATCGACGCGCGGTTCGCCGCCGTGTAGGTGAACGGTCCGCTGAAGATCATCAGCGTCGTCGCCTTGGGCTCGATTCCCTTCCGCACCACCTTGCTGATCACGCCCGTGGGCAGTCCGCTGCTCACGTTCCGCCACGTCTCCTTCTGCCCCGTCGTCGGCAGCGACGCGAGGTACTTCTCCACCAGCGGCTTCAGCGTCGTGGTGTCCACGTTGCCGACGAAGAAGAACGTGTAGTTCGCCGCGTCGGCGAACCTGGCGCGGTAGAACGCCAGCGCGGTCTCGGGATTCACCTCGGCGAAGGTCGCCGCGCTCACGGGACGCGCGCGGAAGGTGTGCTGGCCGAGCGTCACCTGCACCGTATCCTGGAACACGGAGTTCGGATCGGAGCCGCGGTTCGCCAGGAACGGCGCCACCTGATTGCGGAATGCCTGCATGGCAGCCGTGTCGAGGCGCGGCGCGGTGAACTGCAGATACGCCAGCTGCATCATCGTTTCGAGATCCTGCGGCGACGCGCTGCCGGACAGCCCCTGCGTCGTCTCCGAGACGGACGGGATCAGGCGCACCGCCTTGCCGGCGAGCTTCTTCCCGAGGTCCACGCGGTTGAACGTGCCGATGCCGCTCAGGTTCACGATCTGCGACGCCAGCGACGCCGACATGAAGTTCGAATCCGCCGCCAGCGAGATGCCGCCGTTGGCGTACGCGCTGAACACCACTTCATCCGCCTTGAAGTCGGTCGTCTTCACCATCACGCGGGCGCCGTTCGACAGCGTCCACTCGGTGACGCCGATAGCCGGCATCACGCGCGTGGCGGTGACCCGCCCGGCGGGTCGCAGCGCGCCGACCAGAGCGCTGCCCGACACGTTTTCCGCGTACGCCGTCACCGGCGCCTTCGCCGTCCGGGCGAACACCGCCAGCAGCTGCGCCACCGTCGGCGTCGCCACGCCGGCCTTCTCGGGCGCGGTGACCACCACGACACGATTCTCGTCGGTGATCCACTTGCTCGCCGCAGTGTTCACGTCGGTCAGGCTGATCGTGGGCACGAGCTGCTGCACGAGCTCGTAGTCCTTCTCGATCCCCGGGATCGCGTCGTGCTGCAGGTAGTTCCCGATGTACTCCTCCACGAACACGCTCGACGCCGTCTTGTCGCGCTCCGCGTTGGAGCGCTCGTACGCGCGCAACAAATTCTGTTTCGCCCGGTCGAGCTCCGACTGGAGGTACCCGAACTGATCGACGCGGCGCGCCTCGATCAGCAGCGCCTCGAGCCCGCGCTCCACGCCGCCGTCCTTCACGGCCGCGGCCAGGGTGAAGCCGTCGGTCGCCCGCGCGAGGAACTGCCCCTTGTCGGCGCCGGCGCCGAGGAACGGTGCATCGGGCTTCTGGGCAATCTCGTTGAAGCGCGAGTTGAGCATCGTGGTGTACAGCTCCGCCATCAGGTCCCGGCGGTAGTCACCCACGGTGCGCGTCGGCACCGCGGGCGTCTTGAACGTCACCTGCACCTGCGAGCTCGTCGCTTCCTTGTCGGTCGCGATTGCCACGAGTGGGGCGGCGTTGTCCGGGACGTCGAACTCGCGGCGCTGCCGCGCGTTGGCCACCGGCTTGATCCCGCTGAAGTGGCGCGTGATCTGCGCCTCGATCGTCGCGGGATCGAAGTCGCCCACCGCCACCACCGCCATCAGGTCGGGCCGGTACCAGTCGGCGTAAAAACGGCGCAGAATCGACGGCGTCGCCTTCATGATGCTCGCCTCGTTGCCGATCGGCACCCGCTCGGCGTAGCGCGAGCCCTTGAGCGCCACCGGCAGCAGCTTGTGCAGCATCCGCTCGCCGGCGCCCTTGCTGCCGCGCCACTCCTCGCGCACCACGCCCCGCTCGTTCGCCACTTCCGTGGAGTCGAAGCTCTGCCCGTGCGCCCAGTCTTCCAGGATCTGGAAGCCCTTCTCCACGATGGCCGCCGTGTCCGTCGGCACCGGGAGGATGTACACCGTCTGGTCGAAGCTCGTGTACGCGTTCAGGTCGGCGCCGAAGCGCACGCCGATCGACTGCAGGTACTTCACGAGGTCGTTCTTCGCGAAGTGCGTCGTCCCGTTGAACGCCGTGTGCTCGAGGAAGTGCGCGTAGCCGAGCTGGTTGTCGTTCTCCAGCACCGAGCCCGCGTTGACGACGAGCCGGAGCTCCGCCCGCTTCTCCGGCCGCACGTTCCGCCGGATGTAATAGCGGATCCCGTTCGGGAGCGTGCCGATCTTCACCTTCGGGTCCACCGGCAGCGGCGCATCGAGCGCGGGAGCCGGCTGCTGGGCGCCGAGCGGAAAGGCGAGGGCGACGAGCAGCACCCGCGAGAGGTGGCGAAGCGTCATTGGTTTTCCGTGTAGAAAGGGGGCGGACGCCTAGCGGCCGATGAGCATCCGCCGCTTCAGGGTCGCGAGGCGCTTCCGGACGGATCCGTCGAGCACCGTGTCGCCGACGTGCACGATTACCCCGCCCATGATGGCCGGGTCCACCGTGATGTGCGGGATGACGACCTTCTTGAACATGCGGGAGAGATGCGTCGTCAGCGCCTTCGTCTCGGCGTCGGTCTGCTCCATCGCGACCGTCACGCGCGCGTGCATGCGCCCTTCCGCCGCGTCCACGAGGTCGGAGTACTCGACCGCGATCTCGGGGATGAGCATCTGGCGGCGGTTCCGCACCAGCGCCTGGAGATAGCGCACCATCAGGCGCGGCATCCGGTCCTGGAGCGCGCGGCCCAGCACGTCCATCTTCGTCGGCTGCGGCACGCGCGGCGACTCGAGGAAGCGCCGGAAGGTGAGGTCCGTCTCCATCGCGCGCGCGACGTCGGAGAGCATCGTGCCCCACCCGCGCAGGTTGCCCGCCTTGCCGGCGAGCACGAGGAGCGTCTCGGCGTAGCTGCGGGCGATCGTGGTATCGCGCATCGGCTAGCGGCTCGCCGTGACGTCGGACGTCGACACGCTCTCGAGGAAGCTCTCGACCAGCTGGCGGTTGGTCGCCCGGTCGAGGTTCTGCCCGATCACCTTGCTGGCGCCGAGGATCGCGAGGTCCACCGCTTCCTTGCGCAGCTGTGCGATCGCCTTCGCCCGCTCGGACTCGATCTCGGCCCGGGCGCGCTCCAGCATCCGCGACTGTTCGGTGTGCGCCTGCTCCACCAGGTCCGCGCGCACGCGCTCGGCGGCGACGCGCGCTTCGGCGATCAGCTTCTGCCCTTCGGCGCGCGATGCGTCGAGCGCCGCGCGGTGCTCGGCCAGCAGCAGCGCGGCCGCCTCGCGGTCGCGCTTCGCCGCGCTGATCGCGTCCTCGAGCGCCTTCTCACGCGCCTCGACGGCGGCCGTGATGGGCTTGAACGCGAAGCGCGCGAGGACGAACAGGAGGAGGACGAAGATGAGAAGCGTCCACACCATCAGCCCGTAGTTGGGCGCCAGCAGGTCGACGCGATGGGCTTCCTGGGCGGACGCGGTGGTTCCCGCGAGGGCCAGGAGCGAAAGCGTGGTGAGCAGAGTGCGCATCGAAGGACCGAGATGAGGAGGTGAGCCTCCGACGCCCCGGGGCGCCGGACGCTCGAACGGAGTCAGATCTTGCCCTGGATCTGGAACGCGATGACGACGCCGAACAGCGCGACGCCTTCGATGAGCGCGGCGAAGATCAGCGCGGCCGTCTGGATGCGACCCGCCGACTCCGGCTGGCGCGCCATGCCTTCGACGGCCTGGCCGCCGATGCGGCCGATGCCGAGGCCCGCGCCGATCACGGCGAGACCGGCGCCGAGCCCGGCGCCGACGGCCATCATGCCGCGCGCGCTGGCGCCGGCCATCGCGGTGAAGTCACCGCTGGCCGGAGCTGCGGCCTGAAGAAGCGGAAGAATCTCGATCATTGGTGTGTCTCCGGTACGTGCGTGAAGCGTGAACCGTCAGCGCTCGCGAACTCTCTGTCCGTCGCTGTCCGCCAGCGAGACCCGGGTCTCAGCGGACTTCGCCGATCGGTCGACCGGCTACGTGCATGCGGGATGAGCGATGCCCCGCAGCTAGTGGTGTGCCTCGCGGATCTGGCCGATGAACACGCTGGCCAGCAGCGAGAAGATGAACGCCTGCAGGAATGCCACGAACAGCTCGAGCATCATGATCGCCAGCGCCATCAGCAGCGGCGCGGTGCCGATCACGTAGCTCTTGAACGCGAAGATCAGCCCGATGAGCGCGAGCACCACGATGTGCCCCGCCGTCATGTTGGCGAACAACCGGATCGCCAGCGCGAACGGCTTCGTCAGCTTGCCCACGATCTCGATCGGCGTCATCAGCATCGCCATCGGGATCCGCATGGCGAGCGGCATGTCCTTGTTCCAGGCGAAGATCGTGCCGAGGTAGCCGACGCCCTGCGCGCGCATGCCCGCCGCTTCCACCACCAGGAAGGTGATGATCGCCAGAGTCCCCGTCACCGAGATGTTGCCGGTGGCGGTGGAGCCGAACGGGATGAGGCCGAGCAGGTTCGCGATCAGGATGAAGAAGAAGAGGCCGAGGATGAATGGCGCGTAGCCCTCGCCGTGCGGGCCGAGGTTGGGGAGCGCCACTTCCTGGCGGATGTACAGCACCATCGCCTCGATGCCGGCGGCGAACCCCTGAGGGCTCCCGGTGGCGTTGGTGTGCCGCTTGTGCGCGCTCGCGGCGCCGATGAGGATCAGGCAGCAGAGGGCCGCGGCCAGCAGCAGCATCACCACGTGCTTCGTCGGCGACATGTCGATCGCCACGCCACCCACATGGATGGGCGCCCAGCGCGGCAGCTCCACCTCGTGCACTTCCCAGAACCGCGGGAACCCCGGATAGTCGAGGCAGTGCGAGTCGGTGATGTGCGGGGTGATGATGTCGTTCGGATCGTGGGCCTCGCAGCCTTCCGCCTGCGCGGCGGCCGGCGCGGCGTGGGCGGGATCCTGGGCGCCCACTGGGGCGGCCACGAGCGCGAGCGCGAGAAGGAGCAGGCGAGTCTTCATACGTTGAGCAGCGGCGGTTCGATCAGTTCGGTCAGGAAGAAAAACGTCGCGAGACTCAGCAGCGCCACGTTGGAGGGCAGCCCGAGCCCCCGGCACACGAAACCATAGACCACGAGGGCCGCGATGCAGATCACCGCGCCGAGCCCCCACCCTGCGATGCCGTTGCCGCCGGCAGCGAGCAGCCGCGCGATGGCGAAGGCGATCAACTGCACCACGAGCGCGACCACCGCGCTCACCAGCACCGCCCGCCGGTCCAGGGGCGAGCCCCACACCATCGCGAGCACCGCGCCAGCGAGGCCGATCACTACCAGGCAGCCGAGCGCGTACAGGGCCATGGCGCGTCCCACCGAGCGCTCGCTCACGACGGCCCCGTGCCGGCGCGGCGCGCCGCCCGCGCGGCATCCGACCGCGCCTGTGCCGCCATCAGCTTGCTGTACATGCTGTAGAAGCTCGCCCCCGCGCCCGCGAACACGCCGACGATCATGAGCCATGGCGCCGTGCCGAGCTTCCGGTCCAGCCACTGCCCGAGATACAGTCCGGCCAGGATCGCGACCACGAAGGTCATGCCGTGACCGGCCACCTGGCCGGCCGACGTCCCGCCTTCGCTGTCGCCGTGCGGGTCAGGCGCGCCCCCCGGCGATCCCACCGGTTTTCCTGTCATTCCGAGGGCGGAATCTAGCGCTTGTGAAATTTTTCGCAAGCGAATGGGACCCCTGAACCGAACGTCACCCGAACATTTGTGAAGCGCCCGCAAGTGTAACTGCAATCACAACTTCGGTGTGACCCGTGAGGCTGTACATTCGTCCTCTTGTTGATAACTTCTTCCCCGGTTGGATGTGTGAGCGGATGCCCGCCCGCGCCCATCCGGTGTCTTCCAATCCGTGGCTTCACAATGAATACGCGCTTCCTGATCCCGCTGCTCCTCGCCGGAGCAGTCGCCCTTGCCTGTGGCTCGCAGTCGCATGCGGATGCGACGAAGCCGGCAGACAAGAGCGTGCGACAGGCGGGAACGCCCACCGCGCTCATGGTCGCCGCCGCGCCGCGCGTGCACGTGGAGAAGCATGCCGGCACACCGGCCGCGGCGGCACCGCTCAAGAGCGCGTTCGTCGTTCGCGCCGAAGCACGCGCGATTCACTTCTCGCTCGATCTCACCAACGCCACGAAGAAGCACGTGGAGCTCGAGTTCCCGAGCGGACAGGAATACGACTTCGCCGTGCTCGACTCCACCGGCCGCGAGGTGTATCGCTGGGGCAAGGAGCGCATGTTCACGCAGTCGCTCCAGAACCGCATGCTCGATGGCGGCGAGACGCGCCGCTACGAGGAGAGCGTGGACAAGGCGCTCCCGAACGGCAGCTACGTGGCCGTGGCCACGCTGCGCAGCAGCAACTTCCCCGTGCAGGAGCGCGTGCCCTTCCGGCTGCAGTAGCGCGCCGAATCCAATGTGACTCGGCGCCGCGCGCCGGGGTACGGCACGGCAGGATCCGACGCCGCCCGTCAGTCCGGGCGGTGTTCGTGTCTGCGCGACTCACACGGGAGCCATCCGCATGCGCCACGTCATGAAGCAGCTCACGTTCGCCGCCGTTGCCCTGCTCGCGTCCGCGTGCGCGGGCGGCCCCATCGAGCCCGCGTCCGACGCCGATGCGCTGCGCGCCGCCGCGGAGCTCGACCGCATCGCCGATTCGCTCACCACCGCCGGCGCCGACTACGGCATCACGTACGCGTATCGCGGCGTTGCCGGGCTCGCGCGCATCGGCCACCCGTCGTCCGTCGTCATCACGGTTGACGGCGCGCCCACGGAGTATCTCGCCGTCGCGCGCGAGATCGACTACGAGCGCACCGGCGCCTGCGCCGCGCCCGGTGCGCTCTGCCTCATGGCGCCGCCGCTG